>CALMXV010000308.1 GCA_937871155.1 uncultured Taibaiella sp.
GAGTCATTTCATCAATACCTCCAACTAAAATATTCTTTGTTGCATGTTCATTTAGATACAAACCTGCATTTATCATCGCATGTTCAAAGGAGTGTCCACGCTGAACAAAAGTCAGGTTGTGTCCATTACAGTTGTTCACTAAGGCTATTTGTCCAGCAACAGTATTGTGAGTAGATTGTATAAAGGCTGTTGGAGTCAACATTTGCTCATCTTGGTCTATCATTTTAGACAAGAAGATTTCAGTATCATACAAACAACCCAACGCTGTACCTACTGAAAAGGCATCCGGCTTTATGTTTCCTGCTTTTTCTATAGCAATCTTAGAGGCTCCAATTCCCATTCTTACCGCCTTACTCATTCTACGAAGTTGCATAGCGGGTATATAGGCACTATAGTCAGGTTCTTTACATCGCAGATTCGTTTCATCAGAAACGGATAACGCTTCTAAAAAATCATGGGAGCTGTTATTGCCTGCCACACTTAGTACTCCAGCACTGTGTAAATACAATTCCATATTACGCTTTTGAAAAAATGAGAGTAGAACAATTGCCACCAAACCCAAATGAGTTGGACAACACATGATTGACTTCTTGGTTAGATAGCAATGATGTCACCGGTTGCCATTGAATATCTTGCATCGGTTGCTGCCAACGAAGGTTCGGGAATATCAATTTCTCCTGAATTGCCAACATAGAAAAAACAGCTTCTACACCTCCGCTAGCACCTAAGGTATGACCTGTGTATGTTTTTGTGGACGAGGCTTTCGGAATCTTATCGCCAAAGATGAATTCAATCGCTTTGCCTTCTGAGCTATCATTATTAGCGGTGCCTGTGCCGTGTAAATTGATATAGTCTATTTGAGTGGTCTCCAATCCACTTTTTTCAAGTGCTTGAGTCATGGCTAATTTATTACCGATGCCTTCAGGTGATGAAGCCGTTTGATGATAGGCATCATTGGCATTGGCATAGCCGCTTACTAGGCCTTTTGGGGTAACTTTATATTGTTGTAATGCTTTTTCACTCATTAATAAAACATAGCCGGCACCTTCTCCCAAATTCAATCCTCGACGTTCGTTATCAAAAGGCTGACAAAGTTCTTTGTCTAAAATCATAAGAGTATTAAAGCCATTCAATGTAAATCTTGATAAGCTATCTGCACCTCCTGCAATAGCTATGTCTAGCATATTGTTCTCTATCATTTGTGCAGCCATCATAATGCTGTTAGCTGAGGAGGAACATGCGGTACTAATGGTGGTTGCAAATCCTGAAAGTCCAAAGTGTCGTTGAACAATTTCAGTTATGGCTCCACATTCATGATATCTGAGTTGTTTTAAATCAACTTTAGAAAGGTCTTCTTTCACTGTTTTATAGACACTTTCAGTAAGGTCCATTCCACCTACTGTATTTGCTGAAAAAAAACCTACTCGAAGATCACCGATAGCTGCTTTATAGTTTTGCCATACTTCTTTTACGGCTATTGCACTGAGTAAGGCTGTTCTTGGCATTGCTTCATTCAAGCCTGTCATTGAAGCCAACTCGTTGTTAGAATATTTCACTTCGCCTACAGGAAAAGTGTCTTGCCAATGGGTTTTTAAGAATGATGGCTTGGTTATTCCTGATTCACCAGACTTCAAAGCATGAAGGTTAGAAGCCGTATCTATGCCTATAGCTGTTATAACACCAGTGTTTACTATATATGCTTTACTATGCAAGATTTATTTTTTAAAAGTCAATCTTTTATTTTCACTTAAAGAAACTTACAATTATTCTCCTTTCACAATCCATTCAAGCGCTACCTCTACATGTTGTTCATAGGCGTCTATCCATCCAGCTAAGCAGGCATCCATACCACGATGTTCCAATAAATCCTGCACCCAAAATTCTATCATTTCTTTATTGTACTTATTATCTATCAAAACGAGCTGCTCTCCTTTGAAGCCATGTTTTATACTCAGTTCTCCTAACATGATATTAGGCAAGGTATAAACAAATAGAGCGGGACTAGGCAAGTCATGAGTTGTCTCTAAATATTTAGTATCAACATCGATACACCCATTGTTTGTCATCACCACCATTGCGATTTTTGTTGGGTCTAATGATTGATATCGATATCCTGTAGCAGTCTTTAGTAGGAGTTCTGCTGCTATAGTAGCCCATTTGCATAAAACATCCATTTTAAAAAACTTGAGATACTTTACATCCAAGCTTCGATACAATTCATCTGCAACTAAAGGCATAGCTTGATAAACGGGTTCTCCGTTTAGGCAAACTTGCTGATTGTTTATCTGTATAGTACTTATGGAGGATCCAGTACGGCTCACTTAATTAGCATGATTTTGTGACTCAATAAAATGTGCTAATGTGCGAACATTCTTTTCATGATTCTTCACAAAAGGGTTGGTATTATCCCACACATAGCCTGCTAATACCGAACATATTTGTGCTTTTATTTTTTCATCCTGCTTTTCTGCAAAAAAAATTTTTAATAAAGTTCCTTCATACCAAGTGTTCACATACGTTCTAAATACATCCACGCCTTGCTGCATCACTTTCATGTAATCATTTTCCCAATCCACCTGTTCGCCTTGTAGATGACGAATTACAAGATGAGCTGCTTTCTGTGCCGATACAGCAGCTAAAGTAACACCAGAAGAAAATACCGGATCTAAGAACTCTGTAACATTACCGGTCAACACAAAACCTTTACCATAAAACTTATCGGTAGTAGCACTCCAACTTTGTAGTTGACGTGGTTGTTCCCATTGCAATTCTGCACTACCAAAGCGTTCTTTAAGATACGGTATAGATTGTATCAAACGATTGTATTGAGCAAAAATATCCCCTTCATATCCATCAAAAAATTCCGGATCACTTACAAAGCCTAAAGAGGTATTACCATTTGAAAACGGTATCACCCAAACCCATGTTTTTTCATTATGTACATAGATTACAATTCGGTCCGGTTCATAATTCTCTGAGCGTTTGGGGTCGCTTACATGGCAAAATATTGCTTTTCTTGGAGGTAATGATGAGGGACGTTCCATACCAAATAGTTTAGGAATCACTCTGCCATAACCACTACCATCTACAATAAATTTCGCTTTGAAGGTGCTGGTGCTTCCATCTAAGTTTTTAACGGTGGTTATCGAATGGTCTTCGAAAAATTGGATGTTGGTCACTTCTGTTTCATAGGCTATTGGTATGCCCATTTTCTCACATTCATCGGCTAATACTTTATCAAACTCTGCTCTTGGCACTTGCCAAGTCCATTTCCAACCCTCTGAAAATTGTTGACAAAAATTAAAATCACACAAAGAGCCGTCATGCATTACAAATTTGGCGCCGTCCTTTTGTTGAAATCCTTTGGACTGTACTGCTTCTAAAAATTTTGCTTCTTCTAAAGCTTCCATACATCTTGGTAATAAGCTTTCGCCTATTACAAAACGCGGAAACTTCATCTTCTCTACCATCTGAACATTATAGCCGGCTTGCTTAATTATAGAAGCAGCAATAGTGCCTGAAGGTCCTGCGCCAATTATTAATACATCAACATCATGTACTGTTTGCATTGGGATAATTTATTTAGGGGAGTTATAAATTTTTTATTTTTTCCTAAGCTCTAAGATGGTATGGCTCAAACCAATGTTGTCATTCTGTTGAACGATTTTAAAACCTGCTTCGTCAATCAACTTAAAAAACACTTCGCTATCATACATCTGGCTATTACCATTTGCCATAGTGGTGAAATATAAAGAAGTCATTTGTAAACTTAATGCTGAAGCGGGGAAACGTTGTACATCCCAAAAGGTTTCGTTGATAAAGATGCGCCCGTTATCATCTAGTGCTTCATGGCATTTTTTTAAGATGGATACAATTTCATCATCGGCAAAGCAATCTAAAAACTGGCTCATCCAAATGATGTCATAGCCTTTGGGTAAGGTAGTAGCTGCATCTAGCATATTCGCTGTAAAATATTGGGCACGTTCTCCATAACCGGCATCTTCAATATTTTTCTTAGCCACATTCAATTGAATTTGTAGATCTACCAACCCCATTTCTACCTCATCATTATAGCCTAAGCAAGCAATAGAAAACTTACCGGTGTTGGCGCCGATATCCATTATTTTTTTAGGATTCGAGGCAAATACTAATGGAAGGGCTTCTGGAAAGGCATTATCAGAATAATAATGATCAAAGTTAAACCAACTAGCTTTTGCGGGTTCTTTAAGCAACGCTAATCCTTGGTAAATCGTTTCCCATCCGCCTAAATGTTTAAGACCTGCAGGCTTACCGGTATCTATGGCTTCTTCCAAATTTTGCGCCCCATCATAGCACACATCTCGCATGAAATCCGTGTTTACAATGGTCATCATATGATTGATGAAGAAGTGACCGGTTTTGGTCAACCTATATTTACCTTCCTGACGATAAACAAGTCCAATACCCAAACCGGCTTCTAGTAATACACGAACACCGTAATGGGTCATTTTTACTTTTTCCGCTACAGCATGAATACTGACACCCTCTTTACCGGCTTCATCTACTACTTTCAAAATTCCTTTGTCTCTTAGTAAAACAGAAGCTTGAAATATATACGGCGCAAATGCTATGTATTGTGCTTGCGAAATGGCATCTACTGCCGACATGTTATCTGTAGAAAATAAGGCACTCTTTGTTTCCGGGGTTGCTGTCATAAATTTGATGATTATAAAAAGTAAAAGTAAAACTTAAACCCAAATTAGAAAGTGAAGCTTAATAAAAATTATCGTAATCTTTCCTAACTCAAAAGTAGTAACGAACTATGTGTAGCGCCTTGCCTTTTATCATTCGGCTACCTTCCTTAAAAATCAATAAAGGTTGCCCTTTATGGAACAACCTTTACAGACAATTAAATTATAGCTGAAGTTATTTTTCTAATGCGGTTACCGTACGAAGTAGTCGGCTCCAACGTGGGCTAAAGAGGCTTTCTTTATAACTAAGCCATACAAAAGAGGCTTTTCCTACGACATGATCTTCCGGTACAAATCCCCAAAAACGAGAGTCTAAAGAATTGTGACGGTTGTCGCCCATCATCCAATAATAATCCATCTTGAAGGTATAGCTGTCTGCGGGTTTCCCGTTAATTTCAAAAGCAGTTGCTGTTTCTACTAGTGTGTTTTTTTCATATACGGAAATGATGCGGCGGTAAAGGGCTATATTTTGTGGGGTTAACTTTACGGTCACACCTTTTTTAGGAACTGTCATCGGTCCGAAGTTGTCCACGTTCCATTTAAAATTGGTTGTATCCTGCGGGAAAGTCCATTCTCTTATTGAACCAACATCCCCAGGCGTTTTTGTAAAAGGCACTACTTGAACAATATTTTGAAGTTTTTTGACTACTTCTACTTGATCATTTTCTATAAATAATAAATAGACATTACCATTGCCACCGGCTACTTCAATTTCATTTTCTTCCAAAGCATCTGCATCGATTGGTTTACCATTAGTTACTACTTGATATAAAAGTTTTGAATGAGGAAATGAGGTTGCAGGTTGTCCATTTACATATAAGACAGCGTTCTTCAGTTCTAATACATCACCGGGCACACCCACACAGCGTTTGATATAGTTATCTGTTTTATCTACAGGGCGTGAAATGACGGTATAACTCGACCATACAGCTTCTCTTCCCATCTCGCGCACCTTAGCATAATAGTCTTCGTTAGGGCTTTCCATCATCACGGTATCGCCATGTGGAAAGTTGAACACCACAACATCATTACGCTCTACCTTACCGAATCCCCACCAACGACGGTAATCCCATTGTACGGATTCGCTATAAGATTTACCACCCGTAATAGGTAGCGTATTATGTACCAGAGGCACAGAAAGCGGAGTCATTGGCACACGAGGTCCATAAGACATTTTACTAACAAACAAATAATCGTTTACAAGTAAACTCCCTTCCATAGAACCGGTAGGAATGGTATAGGCTTCAATAAAAAAAGTACGAATGATAGTTGCTGCAACTATGGCAAACACAGCTGCATCAAACCATTCTCTTAGAGTTGATTTTTTTTTCTTTGGTGTGGAATCTTTCTTCCAAAATGCTAAACGCATAAGCAGTTAAAAACTAAATGAGGAGCGAAAATAACAACAAAAACAAGCATTTTATTATTGGCACCTATCAGATTTAACAATTTGCGGAAATTCCAACCAATGCTTGAGGAAGGTAATTGTTGTGCATAAAAGTTTAATGATAACCTAAATACTGTTTGGAATATGGGGTCGTTTCTATTTGTATCTCCTCGCCTACTTCCCATTTTCTATAATCTTGGTCCGTTACTTCAATACTAAGTTTTATGGCATTGGTTAAATAGAAATAATACTTATTATTCTCAGGCATGTATTGCTTTCTCGTGATTATAGCTGCTTTTATAATTTTTGAAGCATGGTGGATGTCTTGCTGCACTTTATACAAATATTTCTTGTAGGTCCAGTAAAGGGCAAAAGTACTAAGCAACAATAAAAAGATAACACCAATAAAATAATTCGTCAATGAAAATTCGGTGGTTTCTCCATCTAAAGCCAATATCCAAGACCCTGCAAAAGGGCAAGCAAAACAAAACACCATAAGCACATTGGCTACTAGATACAACTGCTTTCTATCTTTCTTTTCTTTTTGTTTTAGAAAGGCAAGTTCGTCCTTAGACAACGTAGTGTTATATTGAATAAGATGCAAATCATTCATAGTGTATCATAAAACACAATAGTAGCAAACAACTAATTTTTCATTCATCTTAGTAAATAAAAAGTAAAGGTCCGTAACCTTTTAGATGTTTAAAAACAATCGTTAATTGGTTATCGTATTAAGTTTACATCACCTTTAAAGAATCGTTGCTTATTATCAGGAGTAACAACACGAATGACATAATAATACGTTCCTATATCTTGCTGCTGCCCTTTGAAGCTGCCATCCCAACCATCTTTTGGGTCTGTGGTCGAAAATACTTCTTGCCCCCATCTATTAAAAACTCGGAACTCTTGAAGTTTTTTATAGGCCAGGTTCCCTGGTTTGAATCGATCATTTCTTCCATCTCCATTAGGGGAAAAAGCAGTTGGAATGATAATGACGTTGTCATAAATAACATTCACTTGAATGGTATCATTGCTTCTGCATCCATTTTTATCAATACCGGTAACTACGAAATAGGTGGTGTCTTTGATAGTAGCAATCGGTGTTGGTAATGTGGAATTGTTGAGGTCTGTTGCTGGATACCAAGTATAATAAACTGCTCCACTTGAAGTCAGTTGTAGTTCAGTGCCATAAGCCACTGAGGTGTCTTTGGGTGTAGAATATAATTGAGGCAAAGGAATCACATTAACCTTCGAGGTTAAGGTATCTGTACAGTTATATTGATCCGAAATACCCACAGCAAAAAGGGTAGTATCAGTAGGTACTGCTATAGGGGAAGGACAATCGGTACAACTTAATGCAGACAATTCTCCTGAAATCCATGAATAGCTATTGCCTCCTGAAGCATACAGCGTAATGCTTTCGCCTTTACAAATAGAAACTTCATTGGGCATAAGGGTCGATTGTCGCTCGGAAAGGGTTACTAGTAACGAATCACGATGTGGACAACCATCTTTATCAGTAGCCAATAAGGTGAAAGAGGTTGTTTGATTAATAAAGGATACCGTTTGAATTTGGGTAGAGTCATTCACATAGATACCCGGCGACCAATTATACGAAGAAGGCTGAGAGGTATTATCTATCCCAGTCATCAATAAATAACCGGGATTACAAATTACAGTATCCGGCATGGTAGCCACTAATCCATCATAAGATTGAATCAAAAAATTGAGCGAATCGCCCACGGGCAACGTCAATCCACAATTGTCCAATAAAGTATTTCCATCGTTTCCAATTTTAGAAAGTAGTTGATAGCTACCATCAACACTTATTGGCACTGAAAGGGTCAAGAGAATGGTATCTACCAATCCAAGAGCATTACAATTTACTGGAACCGCTGCAATTACATTTACCATTTGAGGTCCTACAATGTGAAAATCTGAGCCATCCGGTGCAATAGAGTTGCAAGCCGCCAAGGCATTCGTTACAATCTTAAATTGAAAACAAGCTGGTGGAATGATTTCTTTAAAGGATAAAGCAGACGGGTTCACTACGAAGGGTATTTGATCGGGAATTGTATCCGCATGATTACACACATCTATAATCGTATTACCGTCCAATCCATTTTGAATATCGATGGTATAGGCACCGGGTGCTAAAGGAGAAGCTAATGTAAGCACTACCGTATCAGCATAGCCGTTCGTACCACTACAAGAGGTCCCTACCGCACCGGTTATAGTTCCTCCACCTGACAATAAAAAGTCTGATCCTGTTGGTTCAATTGAGCTACACAATACTTTTTCACTAAGTGGAATGAAGATCTTATTGTTGATGCCACAAGGTTGATAAGCAGATAGCATGTGAGGGCGACCATTATCATTAAAGATGGCAGTACTCCCTGTAAAATCTATAGTAAAACCAGAACTAGGACCTCCTACAAAAGGGTCTCCAAAATTGTTGATCATGATTAGATATACATCGCCGGCAGTGGCATTGATTTGTTGCAGAAACGAACCTCCCGTTGCACCAGCTGTTGTAAACAAGGTAGAAGAAGAGGTATTCAACCCTACGACACCACCAATATTGCTACCCGGTTGGTTATTATTAAAATTGCAACGGATAACATTGGCACTAGTAAAGGTGCTACAAGTAGCATTGGTAATATCCAACACGGCAAAATCATAATCATCCGTACCGTTTAATGGCGTGATGGTAAAAACAATAATTCCAGAACTTATCACTTCCAATCGAAGCCACATAGAGTTTCCTTCACCACCGCTGCATGGAGTAGATGTCAAGTCGTTCACTTGCCCGATTAGTTGATAGCTATAGGTAGAAGTAAACGAATTGCCACAAAGCATTAAGGCATCACAAGCATCCTGTTCCGGTTGATTAGGTGCTAATATCTGTGCATGGCTGGTACTCCAAGTTAAGAGCAAGATGGTAATCAGTTGTAGAAACTTCTTCATGAACTGTTTTTAAATTATCAATGAATATAAATATACAAAAACCTCAATAAAGAAGACAAATGAAAGTTCCGATTCGTTTGTAATATTTAGCCTACATACACCGTCTTTATATTGACAAACTCCCGAATACCATAGCCACTCAACTCTCTACCATAACCACTTTGTTTAATTCCACCAAACGGCAGTCTTGGGTCGGAATGAACAAATGCATTGACAAAACAACTCCCTGATTGCAATTCTTTGGAGGCAATTTCTTCAGCTCTTTGAATGTCTTGGGAAAAGATACCACTGCCCAATCCATAGATAGTTTCATTTGCTTTATGTATCGCATCGGCTTCATCATGAGCTTCAATTATAGCTGCCACGGGACCAAACAATTCATCATCATAAGCGGGCATTCCTTTTTTTACATTAGTCAATATAGTGGGTGGATAAAAGGCACCTTCTCCGTCCGGAATATATCCTCCACAAAGTAAGACAGCACCCTTTGCTATGCTTTCCAAAACTTGCTGATGTAATTCATCACGCAGGTCTTTTCTTGCCATAGGTCCGATTTTATTTTTCTCATCCATGGGGTCTCCAAAACATGTAGCTTCAAAAGCCGCTAACATCCCCTGCTCAAATGCCGATTTCATTTCTTTAACTACAATAAAACGTTTGGCAGCGACACAACTCTGTCCGCTATTCACCAATCTTCCATTGACACAAGTTTTTACGGCTAAATCAAGATCCGCATCTTTCAAGAGGATATAGGCATCACTACCTCCTAATTCCAACACTTGTTTTTTGATATGTGATGCAGCAACACTAGCTACTTGCTTTCCTGCAGTAGTGCTTCGGTAAAGGTTACAGCGGCTATTGAAGGATGAGCAATCAACTCCGAGACTTCGCTAGCCGGCAATAATAATGTTTGAAATAAATTTCTCGGCGCTCCGGCTTCTTTTAAAATATCTTCGATGGCTAATGCACATCCTGAAACATTAGAAGCATGTTTCAACAACATAGTATTCCCAGCCATAAGTATAGGTCCCATAGCTCTAAACACTTGCCAGTAAGGGAAGTTCCAGGGCATTACAGCTAATACTACACCTAAGGGTTGGAAGCTTACAAAGCTTTTTTGAGCATCTGTGATCACTAACTCATCTTGCAACATCTTACCACCATGAGTGGCATAGTATTCTAAGCTCATGGCACATTTTTCTACTTCAGCCATACTTTGATTAATAGGTTTACCCATTTCTCTTGTAGCTAAATTGGCTAACGCTTCCTTCTTTGCTCTCAAGCTAGTGGCAATGTTTCTAAGCAAAACAGCTCGTTCTTCAAAGTTGGTTTGTTTCCAAATAGCAAAGCACTGTTGAGCTTGCTCAGCAGCAATAGCAGCCGCAGGTCTATCAATTGTAGTATAGGTTTGTAATGCTTGACCATTACATGGATTTTTGGTGGTGATACTGCTCATGAAAAAGTTATTTTAAGAACAAGAAAATAGATAACTGATAAGTACCTTTTATAAACAAAAAACAACCAATTAAATTAAAGGGCACCCATCAACAAAATTAAATCAGGTAGTATTATCTATAGGTTAAACATTGTGAATGTTCTTACAAATTTGATCTTTTAATAGGGAGATAGCGTTTCGTAATTTCTACTTAAAATGTGCCACGCTTTGCTGGCCCGAAGGGAGGAAAACAGTAGATAATACCGATTACGTTTTCAAATATAAAAAGCTGCCAACAACTGACAGCTTATAACAATTATTAAAAATAAATAAAAGACTATTCTGGTACTACCAGCCTAAATCCATTACCATGAATGTTGACAATCTCTACACTACTATCTGCTTTCAAATATTTGCGAAGCTTAGCAATATACACATCCATACTACGTCCATTGAAATAGGTATCACTACCCCAAATACGTTTTAAAGCGGCTTCTCTTGGGAGCAAATCATTTCTATATTCAGCCAACATGGTGAGTAATTCATTTTCTTTTGGTGATAGTGTGATAGACTCACCACCATGCTCTAAGATGCGAAGCTTACTGTTGAATTGGTATTGCCCAATGACAAATTCAATTTGTGCATGTTGTTTTTCCTGCATATCCTGATTGCGTTTCAAGATGGCTTTTATCTTTTGCAACAAGATTTCACTGTCAAATGGCTTATTGATATAATCATCTGCTCCAAGTTTATAACCTTGAAGAATATCTTCTTTAGTGCTTTTGGCAGTGAGGAAGAACAAAGGAATTTCAGGATCTACATTTCTGATTTCTTCAGCTAAGGTAAAGCCATCCATATTAGGCATCATCACATCCAACAAACAAATATCAAACTTCTCTCTACGGAAAGCCGCTAATCCTAAGATACCATCACGAGCTAACTCAACGATATAATCATTCAGCTCTAAGTAGTTTTTTAGTACTTGCCCGAAGTTGCTGTCATCTTCAACAAGCAACACTTTCAATTTTTCTTTTTCCATATAGTATTGAAATATATTTCAAATGTAAAAGTTATTACGCGACAGTAAGAACAAATCTTTGTTAAAAGCGTGGACAGTTATAGGTTCTACGTTCTTTGGAAAAGCTATTATAAAGCGCTTCGAAAACAAAACCCATTTCAAATGCCCCACGTCCTTTATTCGCCGGTGATAAAGTGGACATGGTAAAATCGTAGCTCGTCATTAGTTTCCATTGCATATACTTAAGCCCAATAACGCCTATAGCTGCATCTCCATAACGATGGTAGGCACCTAATATTAGCTGTGCTTGCTTTTGTTCGTTAGCGCTTAGGTTGACACAGAATAGTGTACCGTATAAAAATTCGTTAGCCCCTTTTTGGGAGGTATAATAAATTGAGGGATTCAAGATGACCTTATCACTTAGTTTCATCATAGCATCTACATTCATGGTAGGACGAATGCCTATTCTATTTTGTTGCCCATAAAAGCTTTCTTTGGGTTGGTTAAGATGTGCCATTCCCAAGCCTATTTTTACGTACGCATTTTCGTTTGGAAAAATTGCATAGTTCAATCCAGCCGCTACATCTACATAATTGCTTTTACCGATAAAACCGCTTTCACCGCTAGGGATATTTTCATCGAAAATAAAGCCATCCCATTGTTGCCCAAATGAGAATTTACTAAAGTCAACAG
>CALMXV010000309.1 GCA_937871155.1 uncultured Taibaiella sp.
TGGCACCACTCACCGTTTACAATTGTTTTGAACCCGTCATCAACTGCGATATGTTACAACGTAGTGGCGAAGATGTACTGAAAGCTATCACTTGGGACAATGGCACCAGACCTCCACTACCACCCGGCGGTACTTTATCTTGCGCTAATGCAGCACCGGGTATTAACCAAGCCTATGTTTATATTGAAGACTGGGTAGGTAACCAACTCACTTTTGCACTTCAATCTCGATCCAAACAACCCAATATAGTTTTAGCAGATGATATGCAAAACCCAGGAGTAGATTATTATATAGGTGTAGTATATGTTATGGGACCAAATAGTTTTACAACATTTTGGCCAAATCCTTATACACAGTTTAATCAAACTGTATGGCTTGATGTCTATCATCTCACCAATGCCGGTACAGCTAGTATGGCTGCCACGTTATATTCTTCAACTCAAGTAAAAGCATTTAATTCTTCATTTGGTGATATTGACCTTGTCGCTCATCAAGGGCATCCCCATATAGATATGTGGTCGGATATGGCAAATACGATTAATGGCCTCCCATCCATGCACCGCTTTGCCATGAGCTGGACTCAATACGACCCTTCCGGCATACTGAGCAATGTTTATTATATACATGATGATATCACTACGCTTACTCCGTTTAGCTCTATAAGCAACCTCCCCTTTAGAGCTACTATGGCAGATGTTGCCTGCCATACATCAACAGACAACGAAGCAATTATAAATATTGCAACATCCGATGATACCGGCAAACATCTCTTTTACACCAGCATCAATACAACTTTGGGTATTGTTAGTACACCTTTATTATTAGATACATTTCCTTCTCTTTTTCCTAGAATAGAAGCTATGAGTCAGGCACAATTGGGTTTGGCTACTTGGCAAGTAGTGGCTCAAATTCGAGACACTTTAACTAATGTAAAATGGCAGGTTTTTGGTTATAACGATTTGAATATAGGCAACCCTACTTATCTATCAGATATTGCTGTATTAGGCTACAATACCGACTTCAAAGCCGCAGCCGTTGCCGCCGGTGTTGGAAACATTTCTGGTGACATAGGAAATACGCAATACACTACCGGCTTTTACGATTGGTATTCACAACAAAATATTTATTCACGTGCTATAGACCTCAATTCAGGATTGCCTTTTGACCCAGATTTTTATCAAGTCAATAATAAACCATTAATCAACGTCACTTGGGATTTGCCCCATGTCTATGCCGTGAGCAATTGTAGCAACTCCGGCTATGGATTGCTCAGTGCTTATACAAGCAATAAACTAGATGGTTTTTTTGGTGGTGTGATTTATAAATACAGTGGCAATATGTTCCAATACAAACCAACATCAGTAAATCCAAAAACTACTAAAATGCAATGGGTAATATACCCTAATCCTTCCAACAACCATGTATCTATTACCGGGCTGAAAACTACTGCCAAATACACTGTACATAATTCTCAAGGCACAAAACTACAATCCGGTACTACTGCTGGCAGTATAAATATTGCCAAACTACCAACTGGGTTGTACACTATAAGGCTTCAGGAAGGCACACGTAAAGAAACTCTACGATTTACAAAACCTTAATCTCATCTCTAAAAATCAAATAATTTTATGAAACAGTTTTTGTTTGCATCTATTATATTATGCATTAGCCTTTGTGGCTTTGCCCAATCTGTGCCTCAGTACTATTATGCTCCTCAATTTGATGATAGTACTTTAGGACATCAATTTACTCCATTTGGTATTAGTTTTAGTCAATCATTTGGGAATCCAATTTACAATACGAAAGATATATTGATTTACTATCCAAAAAATTTCAAAAATCCACCCAAAGGGAAAATAACAGCTTTGTATTTTTGGATGCATGAAGGAGCTACCACAAACCCAACCGGTAAATTTATATTTTCAGATTTTTATATTAAGTTAGGAACTACTACCCGAGATAGTTTTGGATATGATGCCGTCAAAAAAGGATATAAACTATTTGACAGTGAAAAAGAATTGACCACGGTTATCCAAGGAAAGCCCTATACCATTGCAGATACCAATGTAGTTTCTTATCAATGCAGAAAAAGATGGCTAAAGTTACCCTTGCAAATCCCCTTTATGTATGACCCCAATAAAAATCTAGTACTACAGCTATTATCCGATAACAATAGTACTAAATCTACTGACTCTAATTTACAACAGTTTATTTCTGCGTTTGGTTATCCAGACTCCTCTTCACTAAATAAAAAACGTTTTTTGTCTTGTTTAGATACTGCTAAAACTTTTATTTTTACCGGAAGTCAGTTGGTTACTAATAACATGATAAGCTCATTCGGTTTTGATTTAGATACCACAGGGGTTTCGGGAGTAGAGGAGCTACAAACTACATCTCTTCAACTCTATCCCAATCCTACTAAAGGCTATCTATACCTGTCATCAACACCACGTCCCAA
>CALMXV010000310.1 GCA_937871155.1 uncultured Taibaiella sp.
TAAAAACAGCCACATCCTTGTTTCATAAATATCCATTTAGAGGTTGGTTGTTCCTGGCACTATGCTGTTGGGCTGCTGCTTCCATTCGATATTATCAACTAAGTCAACTGGCTACTCCCCTTGCAATGACAGATAAGGTGAGCAAGGATATGCAACACCGTCAAGAGGCACTCAATAAATTTTTAAGTGATGAAGCCTTAGTAAAAAGAATGTTTGCCGATAGTCTTAGTGTTTCAGAAGCCGATGCCCTATCAAAAAAACCTTTTTATATCTATGCCTTAAAAGCAGATAATGAGTTAATCTTTTGGAATAACAATACTGTAGTAGGCACTTGTATTTCCGGTGCATCTGATAGCAGCACCGCTGGGTTGTTTCGTTACAATGGTACATTTTATCGTCAATGTTTGCATCCTTCGTATTTACAACCGGATGAATATTTGGTAGCGCTCTTCCCTCTTCGTTATAAGTATGCGCTTCAAAACGATTATTTACAGTCTCTATTCTTAGCAGCGGATTACATTCCGTCTAGTACCAATTCCTCTGATGAGAAAAAAGAAAATGGTTTTCCTGTATTAAAAGCAGATGGAACACCGTTATTCTATCTATACTTTCATCAAGAAGACCTACCCTATTACATTCCTGATTTGTTATTATTATCGCTAGCTATTGCTGCATTGCTTGCTTCATTACTTTGGTTGCATCTTTGGGCAGTGTCTTTATCACGTCGTGGCAAAGCCATATCTGGGCTTTCGATTGTAGTAGCTGCAATCCTTGTTATTCTTTCATTAGCTTATACCTATGGCGCACCTTTTCATCTCAATGAAACCATCCTATTTTCAAAAAACCTGTTCTCTTCCAATATCCTAATTCCTTCTCTTGCCGTATTACTTATTTTACTAGGTTGTGTTTTTTGGTTGGTTTTGTTTATCGTTTCGAATATATCTTCACCACTTAAGAAAACAACTTCTCTTCTATTCAATTTCATATTGGGCAGCTTTGGGATTTTAATACTTCTTAGCACTACAATTTTCCCGATTCAACTGATACAAAAAATAGTATTGGATAGTCAATTAAGCTTTGATGTCTCCAACTTGAATGTATTGAACAGTTTTACTCCTATAGGTTTGTTTACTGTAGTGTTTATAATCTGTTGTAGTAGCTTGATTCTTTACTGCTGCAATTTTCATCTTCAAAACTTTATTCCTTCAGTAAGGCATAAATACCTTTACTTATTAATCGGCTTTACGATTTTATATATCTGGTTACAACCAACCGCAGCTTGTCAATTCATTTTTGCTGCATCCATCTTATTGCTGCTTTACATCTTTGATCGCTTTTATCTTTCTAAAAAGGTGAGCATTCTTTCTTCTGAAAACTTTATTGTTACCATCATCATTGCTATCGTGGCTACCTTCTTATTATTTCATTTTAATGATGAGAAAAAGCAGCTAGATGAAAAAGCATTTGCTGAAAACACCGTTCGTCAGCGAGATGAAATGATGGAGTATCTTTTCAACGACATTGCAGATAGCCTACAAAAAGACCGCTTTGTAAAAAGTTATCTAGACTATCCCAACAAAGCAGATAGGAGCTACATTGAAGAGCATATAACCACACGTTATTTACGAGGACAGCTAAATAAATATCAAGCTACGTTGTACTTTTTTAATCAAGACGGTCGCTCGTTATATAATGCAGATACCCTTCATAAAAGTGAATTAGATACTTTGTTTTCACAGAGTGATCCCATTCCTTTCTCTCCCTATCTTTTCTATTTTGAAAATGCTAAAGACAATAGATATTACATTGCTAATATCCCTATTGAAGCATCAGGAAATCTGGTTATAGCGTTACAACTTCGACAAGCAGTAGATGCCGCCGTATATCCTGAATTGCTAGAGCCGGCAACCTTACAAAAAGTAAACACTAAGAAAAATTATACCTATGGTGTGTATGCCAATCGGGAGTTGATAACACAAAACAATGATTATCCCTTCCCCTTTTATCTTCGGTATGACACCATGAAGGCCGGCACTATGCGTGTATTAAACCGAGAAGGCTATACTATTAACATTTATAAAGTTGACGATGGAAAACAAGTAGCGGTTATTGATGTTAAAGATGCATGGATTGAAGTGCTTACTCTATTCTCTTATATCATTGGCTTGATGATGTTGGGCATCTTACTACACTTTTTATTTTCGCTATACCTCCGTCAACTCTTCAAAGAAAAAACTGAAAAGCTAATACGTCTTACTCTTCGTAGTCGTATTCATTTGGCTATGTTAAGCACAGTAATGTTAGCCTTCATGGTGCTGGGTATTGTTACCATCTTTATTTTTAAAAATCGATATGAGAATACCAATAAAAATAGACTTCGTTATGCGATGCAACAAGTAGAAAGAGCGTTGCAACGCTATCTTGAAAACAACCAACACGCACTAAATGAAATCGCATTTAATGAAGCCACACAAACGATAAAATTCAAAAACTACATTTCCAATTTGGCAGTTAGCAAACACCTTGATGTAAATATTTATAACTCCTATGGTACACTCAATGCTACTTCACAAGAAGATATTTATAATAAAGCCTTGCTTGCAAGAATTATGATGCCTGAAGCTTATTTTAACCTTACTCAGCTACATAGTACATTACTCTTACAAGATGAGCATATCGGCAAACTACGTTACCTATCTTCCTATGCTCCTGTACGCAACAAACAAGGAAATGCTATCGGGTATATCAATGTTCCATTCTTCTCCTCACAACGGGAGCTGAACTACCAAATCTCTAACATATTGGTAGCGCTTATCAATATCTATGTGATGGTATTTTTACTGTCCGGCATCTTAGCAGTAAGTATTACCAATAGGCTGACAAAAGGCTTTCAACTGTTGATTGAAAAATTCAGAACCTTCAACCTAAAAGAAAATGAAAAAATCGCTTGGGACTATGATGATGAAATAGGGTTGTTGCTTAAAGAGTACAATAAAATGGTAGAAAAAGTAATAACTAATGCCAAACGATTAGCTCAAAGCGAACGAGAAAGTGCTTGGCGAGAAATGGCACAACAAGTAGCTCATGAAATTAAAAACCCTTTGACCCCCATGAAGCTGAATGTGCAATACCTACAACAAGCTATTGATAAAAAACAAATAGACATAGAACAGCTCACAAAGAAAGTAGCCCTATCCTTAGTAGAACAAATTGACAACCTCACTAATATTGCATCTGCGTTTTCTGACTTTGCCAAAATGCCCCCTGCCACTCCGGAAATCATTCCTATCAATCAACTTCTTCACAACAATTTTGCTTTGTATAAACACAGTAATCATGCAAGCTTACAACTTCATCTTACAGAGGAGCCCATCTTGGTTTATCTCGACAAAGACCAACTACTGCGCGTACTCAATAACCTTATTAAAAATGCATTTGAATCTATCGACCATGAAGTAACGCCACAAGTAAGTCTTTCATTAAAGTTAGAAGATGCCGCTGCACTCATTACCATTCAAGATAATGGTGTTGGAATAAGTGAAGCCGTTCAACAAAAAATATTTTCTCCTTACTTCACCACCAAAAGTTCCGGTACGGGCTTAGGTTTAGCTATGACTAAAAAAATAGTAGAGTTTTGGAACGGCCGTATCTGGTTCGAAACATCTTCCACTACCGGCACTCGATTCTTTATCACCTTACCTATTTATAAAAGCCTCTCTTCATAACAACAAGGCTTATTCTACAGCTCTGTTGAGAAAAGCAATAAATGGTTGCATCGCATGAAAAATATGAAGCACTTTATCTTCTATTCCTTTTTGAGTAAAGGACTCATCCTTAAGATGCGTACCCACCGTAAAACTTTTCAATTTTAGAAATTCAATAGCAGGATTTGTGGCCTCATATCCTTTCGGGGGCTTCTTTAGTTGCTCACCATCAATTTGAGTAAAGTACTTTTTAAAAGCATTGCTGGAAATGATAGCGTTGAACTCATCAAAATTATAATCAATTTCTTGACGTATTTTTTTGAGCATATCCGGTTCCGGTTGCCAAATGCCTCCACCAATAAAGCTTTTATTAGGTTCTAGATGTACGTAATAGCCTCCGCCCACATCTTTCTTCCCTCTTTTGCTAAACACTGCACCAAAGTTGGTTTTGTAAGGGTCTTTATTTTTAGAAAAACGGACATCTCGAAAAATACGGAACATACAATCTTTGGCACGCTGTTCTATAAATCCATCTTCTGTTGTTGCTAATTGGTTTAATATAGATTGAACAAAGCCTTCAAAATCTTTTCGGGCAGTTTCATAAATTTTTCTATTCGCTTCCAACCATTCTTTATGATTATTTGCAGCAAGATTTTCGAGGAATATTAATGTGTTAGCTTGTAACATGTTAATTATTGTTATAACTAAATAAAATAAAAGATAAATGTAGGATAAATTGTAAATGCGTTTGTGAATTTAATACCTTTGAAACACTATCAAAGAATAACTAACCAAGCAAGTATAAATGAAGTATCTAGCCTGTAATTCAACAGCAATAGAAGGAAATTATATTGGCAACCATTGAATGAAAACTATAAATAAGATCTGATGAAGAGATTGGCAATATTAGGCTCTACCGGCTCTATAGGCACGCAGGCACTAGAAGTAGTTGCTGCACATCCTGAGTTGTTTCAAGTAGAAGTTTTAAGTGCACATAGCAATGATAAAATGCTCATTGAGCAAGCAAAAATATTTCAACCGAATGCAGTAGTCGTTACCGATGAAAAGAAATATGAAAAGGTAAAAACTGCCTTAACTAATTTACCTATTAAAGTTTTTAGTGGGCATCAAGCATTGATGGAAGTAGTACGCTGGGATTCGGTGGATATGGTATTGGCAGCCATTGTAGGCTTTGCTGGCTTACATTCTGTTCTATCTGCTATTGATGCAGGAAAACAAATTGCTTTAGCAAATAAAGAAACTTTAGTAGTAGCTGGTGAGCTGGTGATGAGTTTAGCTACTATTCGCAAAGTATCTATTATACCGGTGGATAGTGAGCACTCTGCCATCTTCCAATGCTTAGTAGGTGAAGAAGCCCAAAAAATTGAGAAGATTATTCTTACTGCC
>CALMXV010000311.1 GCA_937871155.1 uncultured Taibaiella sp.
AAGGGTGGCCTAAAATCCACCCTTCTTTTTTAAATTTATCTCGGACAATACTATATTTAAAATACTCGTGTGTCCTTATTAGGGATGTTATATTTGTTTGCAATAAAGTAAAATCAATTTACTATGAAAAGGCAAGCAACTTATTTATTATCGTTGTGTAATTTTCTTTTGTCGATTCTAATTTACCTTCCTTGTGTAGGTACCGCACAATATGTTTATGAGAAGCCTATTTTTAGATATCCGTATCCAATAGAAAAAATTTCTCCTTTTGATCAACGTTATATAAAGGGAGTTGGGAAAAATTTATACATCTACGTACGTCAGCCTATTGTTACACCCTATTCATTTCAAGTTTACAAAGTGGACTTAGAAAAAGAAGCACTAGTGGATAGCTTCTACCTTCCAAAATTTGAAAAATGTGGCTTCTTCACCGATATCATAGCAGGCAATAACAGTAGTTCTACACGATTTTTCAATACAGGTGATTATACTTATTTCATAAAAGATAGTGCTGTGACTACTGAAAGTGAATGGGTATATTTTGACCAAGACAGAACCGCCGGAAGCAAAGTATCGGCAATAAATGATTCGCTCTATCTATCGTATGTTTTTTATGATTTTCATCCCAAAGATGGCGGCACCGGCTTGCAATTAAATATTTACAACTCATCGCAAAGAAGAATAACTAAAAGTAGAACTTATAGAACACCGGGCATCATAGCAGCGCCACTAGTTATAGAATGGGCTGTAGCTACCCAAGATTACTTATACAGTTTTGCCGGTCTTAGCTTTCGGGGATATAAATATGATTTGAATCTAAACCTAGTTGATAGCTTCAGTATAAACGGCCTTGTTGATGCTGAAGAATTAAAACAAAATCTTGAGTATGAAAAAAAGACCGATAAGTATATCTACCATGGACATGACACCCTGCTACATACACTTCTGGCTTTAGAAAAAGATAGTACCCTTAAAGACAACTCTGCTGACATCAACATCTATAAAAATGCAAAAGACAATATTTCTTTGTCAATACAATCACTTCGTAGTTCAAAAACATTTATTGAGAAAGCACGAAAATTGAACAACGACCTTATACTGCTTTCCGTATCTCGCCCAGGCTACCAAATGGAATTTCGTGATGTTTATTGGTATCAGCCAAGTACCAACACTATAGTTAAAAAAGCCATCAAATGGCGAACCGGTAAGAAACAACAAGGCAATGAAATCATCGAAAAGGTAGAAGATTATTTTCCGGTGGATATCATTACTGTACCCACTTTTGCTCCCTATTTTTATCATGGTGCCGTTTACAAAGTAAACATCTTTAACCCAGAAACTTTTAAACTTTGCAAGGAAAACAATACAATTTGTACAAAAGAAATTTTCGATGAGCAATTATTTAAACAAGCAAAAACTCATGGATATCAATGGCAGATTTCAAAGTATATTGTAGAGTAGTCTTTCAGTTCAGTTTGTTGCTATGCCCTACTGTAGTTGCTTCGGCTCAACAACAGGATAGGTTTCCTGCTTCCATTATTATACCCCATCTTCTAAATGATGATAATGAAAAACTGAATCCTCAGGAATTAGATAGTGTCGCTATTATACTTATCACAAAACGCATGTGTGAAGATTGCTTTGTATCCTTGTGTGAAGCAATACCGAACTACTATCCGGCTTATGCTAATCGAATTTTCGTTATTTACTTTACAGAAAAGGATATCATGAAAATGCTCTCCTATACACCACGTTTTCAAGAAACCGCACCTTGTGCTAAGGAAATCCATTATTGCTGGACAGACCAAAAAACACTAGATCAAAAAATTCAAGCGATCATTGCTTATCCTTCGCCTCAACTACTTCTTATAGCTAATGGAACAGCAACGCACATTTCCTATTCCGACACTATTAATCTATTGGGGATGGAAGCCACTGAATAAACCTTAAATATCTTTACAACCTATTGATGGCTTGCATGGAGCCTCCCTATTATATCAGGTGTTTTTTATTTCCTTAAGTATTGAGTTGAGCGTAGCATTTAAGGTAGCATAATCTGTATAACCCTTAGCAGCTAAGTAAAACTTGGAATCATCAACCTGTAGCAATACCTGAGGAAAACTTGTTACCCGTAATTGTTTTACTAGTTGAAATTCGTAATAGGCATTTTCACGATACGTATTACTATGCAACTTCCTATAAAATTCGTCTGTTGGTATGGAATATTTAGCTAAGGCTTTTTGATAACTCTCCTCTTCAGTAAGGTCAAGTCCCTCTACATTAAATAACTGTTGTATAGCTGCAGCCATAGCCACTGCCTTTTCCGGATGATATTCTTTTAAAATCAATAACGCAATTGATGACTTCTCTGAATGAAGCTTTAAAGTACTTTCTTCGGGGTGAAAAATATGATGTAAGAACCCTTCGCCAAATTTCATTCCGGTGAATTCTTCGACCTGTTTATAGGCAGACTGAATATACTTAGCCATAGCGCCAATAGGCCGATACGGTTCATCTAAAATCATACCGCCACTTAGTACTTCGATTTCAAATACATCCTTATAGCTCTCGGCTATTTGTTGCATGACCTTACTAAAGCCATAGCACCATCCACAATAAGCATCGTAGCAGTAAATTAGTTTTAGATTTTTATTCTTCATTGACATAAACCCGCTTCACTCGTTGAGAAATTCCCGTCATCACTTCATAAGAAATAGTATCCGACCATTGTGCTAATTGTGTAACGGGTAATTGAGGTCCAAATACCAACACCTCATCGCCTTCCTTCGCCTCTGGGATAGCCGTGATATCCACCATACACATATCCATACAAATTGCACCAATTGTTTTGGCCGGCTTATCGTGTATCAATACATGTGCACGGCCATTACCTAAAGCCCTAGGATAACCATCAGCATAGCCTACGCAAATAGTAGCAATCCGCATATCCTGATGCGCCATACCTATTCTACCATAACCAACCGTTTCGCCGGCTTTTACTTCTTTTATTTGAGCAATAACCGTAGTGAGAGTGCTTATTTGTTTAAGCTTATTTTGCAATGCCCCACTACCATCAATACCATACAAGCCTAAGCCTAAACGTACCATATCAAAATGCAAATTCTGATGGCGGGCAATAGCGGCGGAATTACATAAATGACGTAGCGGTTGATAGCCGAGTGCTGCAATTATTTTTTGGCTCATCCGTTGAAAATTGGCAGCTTGCTCATCCGTGAAACTATCGAATGTAGCTTCCTCGCTAGCTGCCAGGTGGCTGAAAACAGAAGCTACTTTCACTTGAGGTGCTTGCTTTAGCAGTTGTATCAGCGTATCTAATTCCTTTTCTACAAAGCCTAAACGATGCATTCCAGTATCCAACTTGATATGGATAGGATAGTGTTGTACTTGAAGTGTATTCGCCATTTCTAAGAACAACTCTAAGGATTGACGATTAAAAATTTCGGGTTCCAACTTCCAGGCTATCATTCTAGAGAACGAAGAAGAATCCGGACTCATCACCATGATTGGCATTTTGATACCCGCTTTTCTTAAGCCTACCCCTTCATCGGTATAAGCAACAGTAAGATAATCTACGCCGGCATATTGAAGCACGTTAGCAATTTCAAAACTACCACTACCATACGAAAAGGCTTTTACCATCGCCATTATTTTCACTTGACTCCCAACTGTATTTCTAAACACATTCAGGTTATGTGCCAGTGATGATAGATTAATCGTTAGAACTGTTTGATGTACTTTCTGCTCCAAAAGAATATCTATCTTTTCAAATTCAAAGCTACGAGCCGCTTTCAGCAAGATGGCTTCATCTTGAAAATGGATAAGATGTAGCTTTTGTAATAGTTCTTCGGTGGTTTTAAAGAAGATACTTTTGAGCTTTGTGTTAGCCGTAAAGAAATGTTGGTGTTTGTGCAATGCGGCACCAACGCCGATAAAACGTTTTATGTTCTTTTTAGAAATTAATGCGGCTACATCTTCATACAAATCAGCATCTGCCTTGCCCATCTGATACATATCTGATAGGATAACGGTATGGCGGTCGTGCTGTTTTTGTTGTTCTAAAAAATCAAGGGCTATTTGTAGCGAAGTGAGATCTGAGTTATACGCATCATTGATAATGGTACAATCATTAATACCATGACGCAACTCTAAACGCATTTCTACTGCTTGCAGCTTCTTCATTCTTGTTGCAATCACTTCTTGCTCGTAATTCATTAACAACATCAAGCTCCAACAATGAATGGCATTTTCAATGCCCGCAGGGTCAGAAAAAGGTATGGTTATTTTTATCGGTTCGTTTTTATAAACCGCTTCAATGGTGGTTAAGTTTTGAATGGAAGCAATAGTGACCACTCGCAAATCAGCATCATTCTTCTGCGACCATGTGAATACTTGCATCGCTTCTTTATCATCGCCATGCAATTGATTTCGGTATAGTAATACGGCTTCGTTTACATCAATATGATCACTGCAATAAACTAGTTTTTGCACATGACGAAATAAAACCAATTTCTCATTTACTTTCTGCCGTTGGTTCAAAAAACCTTCGCTATGCGCTTCTCCAATATTTGTAAAGATGCCGATGGTAGGACGAATGATTTGTTCCAGTTTTTCCATCTCTCCGGTCTGCGAAATACCTGCTTCGAAAATGGCTATTTCATGATGAGGGTCCATCAGCCAAACAGAAAGTGGCACCCCAATTTGAGAGTTATAACTACGTGGGCTTTTCACCACTTCTTTATCATCTGCCAACAATTGATACAGCCATTCTTTCACTACCGTTTTGCCATTGCTACCGGTAATGCCAATCACAGGAATATGAAATTGTTTTCGATGGTTAGCGGCTATTTGTTGTAGGGCAGTTACCGTATTGGGTACCACGATAATACTTGCGTCAGGAAAGTCTTTAACGTCAATGGTGTGTTGTAATAAAAAGGTTCTAATACCGCTATCATAAGCATCTTTCAAGAAGATATGACCATCTCGTCTTGATGTAGGGAGAGCAATAAAAATTGCTTTTTCGGGTATGCCTACTTTACGGGTATCGATTACCAACTCTTCCACCTGTGCAGAGCTACCTTCTTGCAAAAGCG
>CALMXV010000312.1 GCA_937871155.1 uncultured Taibaiella sp.
CATACCTGGTACCCCATTTAAGGCACGCTCTAAGGGAATAATAACCGACTTCACCATCAACTCACCATTAGCGCCCGGATAATCGGCTACTACGCTTACTTTAGGTGGAGATATAGAGGGAAACTGTGTAACGGGAAGTGTATCGATAGCGAGTATCCCTAGGAACACGATGATGATGGAAATAACGATGGATAAGACCGGTCGTTGAATGAATTTACTGAACATTAAGAATGACTAATTAGTTGATAAATGATTATTCGGCTTTTAAGCGGAGATGAGCTATAACATCTAGTGGTTGCTTGTATTCATACTTGATTTCATCTCCATCATCCACTTTTTGCACCCCTTCTAAAATAATTTTATCACCGGGTTTCAATCCCTTTTCTACTACATACAAATCGGGCATCTCACCTCTTATTTCTATATTTCTTGAGGATACTTTGTTTTTATTATCCACTACAAAAACATATTTCTTATCCTGTATTTCATAGGTGGCTTTTTGAGGAATTATCAAGGCACCTTTAACCGGCACCTTCATTAATACCTTGCCGGTCTGTCCATTTCTTAGCAACTTGTTTTCATTAGGGAATCGCGCTCTGAATGCGATGTTTCCTGTTTCATTATTAAACTCTCCTTCTATTACTTCTACGGTACCTACGTCCGGAAGAATACTACCATCTGCAAGTTTTAACTGTACGTTACTATTACCTCGGTCTAAAGCATCTTTTTCGTATGATAAATACTCAGGTTCAGATACATTGAAGTAGCCATACACTTGTCGGTTGTCGGATAAGGTTGTCAAAAGCCCACCTTCTTCAATCAGGCTACCGAGTTTATTTGGAATCCGACCTAAGATGCCATCAAATGGAGCTCGAATATCGGTAAAGGAAAGATGCAATTTTGCTACTGCAATTTCAGCTTTTGCTTGGTCTAATTTCGCTTGTGCTAATGCTTGTTCATTTTTCGAAACGATGTTTTTATCTGCAAGCATTTTGGCATTCTGCAATTCAATTTCTGCGGCTTTAGCTTCTGCTTCTGCTTTTAATAGCTCCGCTTGAAACTGGTTGGGCATCATTCTAAATAATAATTGTCCTTGCTTTACAAATTGTCCTTCATCTACAAATATGTTTTGAAGAAATCCACGTTCTCTTGCTCTTATTTCAATGTTTTTAATGGAGCGAATTTGAGTGACATATTCTTTTGTAAAAGCAGTATCTAATGTGATAGCTGAAGTAACTAAAAACTTACCTACATCTTCTTTTTCTTCTTTTGCAGAGTGACAACTGGTTTGGAATATTATAGTCAATATACCCAAGCTCATGATAGTTTTATGCATGATAATTAATTGGAAATTTGGTGTTGAATTTTAAATTCTATTGTGTAGAATAATGTAATTAGAAGAGTAACTCTCCAAATAATGATAGCTGCGGAATCGCAATAGGCAATTTGTTGAATGCGCTAATGAAGCCTTAACTTAAGGCTTTATCCGATTTTTAAAAAAAAATCAAAATCAGAGTCGTAGTACTCTATTGAGAATAAAAATTAGAGTGTTAAATTTACCCCAACTCACTTCAGTAGAAGTGAATCCTTCTGTAGCAGTTTCCTTATCTATTGAGGGTATAGAAATAGCTGCAAAGTCAGCTAGGATATAAAATAGCTTTGAAAATAATTGGTATTGAGAATCTTCAATATCAGTTTGTAGAGCTCTACAATTGGTTATAGTATCTTCATCTACTTCAAAAAAAACGAAGAACTCTAAGGCGCTTGAATGATTTTCTTCCTCTTCTGAATGGCAACCACCATATTTTAACTCACTAGACTGAAATACATCAGTTGCTTTCCATGGAGAGCCTAGATGGGTTCTTCCTGAAACAAAAAATAAACAACTGGCTACTATAAAAACAATCACCCGCATTGACGATGTAAAAGTAGGGTAAGAGTTTTGAGGTGAGCGCGTATGATTGCTTAATTCTATTATAAAAGTTAGTTAAGATTTATATGGG
>CALMXV010000313.1 GCA_937871155.1 uncultured Taibaiella sp.
AAGTATTGCATCAGGATATTGCTTATTACGACCAAACACCGATTGGCACCCTCACCACACGTACCATCAATGATATAGAAGCTGTGAATGATGTGTTCTCAGAAGGAATTATCTCTATTGTTGCAGATGTATTGACTATCATCACCATTATCATTGTGATGTTTGTTACCGATTGGCGGCTGACGCTTATATGCTTGGCGCCGTTCCCGATTCTTATAGTAGCTACTTATTTTTTCAAAGAAAGTGTCAAAAAATCGTTTCAGCGAGTACGTAATGCGATTGCTGCTCTTAATGCTTTTGTTCAAGAACACTTGACAGGCATCCACCTATTACAAGCTTTTACATCCGAAAAACGAGAAGCAGAAAAATTTGCTACCATCAACAAAGAACACCAGCAAGCCAACATCAATGCCATCTTTGCCTATTCAGTATTTTTTCCCGTGGTAGAAATCATCCTAGCAACGTCTATGGGTTTGCTAGTATGGTATGGAGCCAGGCAGATGCTACAGCATGATATGACCGCCGGTATCATCATTTCTTTTGTGTTGTACTTAAATCTTTTATTTCGTCCGTTACGAATGTTGGCAGATAAATTTAATGTATTACAAATGGGTGTTATCGCCGGCGAGCGTGTATTTACGGTGCTTGACAGCGATGCCTATACGAAAAACAGCGGTCGTTTATCGGCTGAAGGCATCAAAGGAAGTATTGAATTTAAGGAAGTTCATTTTCAATACAAGCCTGATGTTCCTGTACTTCGTGGGCTTTCTTTTAACGTGCCTGAGGGCAAAACCCTTGCCATTGTTGGGCATACGGGAGCAGGGAAAACTTCTATCATCAGTATCCTTAACCGTCTATATGAAATCAATCAAGGTACCATACTTATAGATGGTCATGCTATTCGTGATTATGACATCATCAGCCTTCGGAAACAAATTGGGGTTGTGCTACAAGATGTATTTTTATTTTCCGGTTCGGTATATCAAAACATAACCCTTCGAGATGAAACAATAACCAAAGAAGAGGTGCTACGAGTAACGAAAGCCATCGGCATCCATGAATTTATTATGCAGCTTCCCGGAGGTTATGATTTTAATGTCATGGAGCGGGGCAATACCTTGTCGCAAGGGCAAAAGCAATTGTTATCATTTGCAAGAACGTTATTGTTCCGTCCGGCTATTCTTGTTTTAGACGAAGCCACCTCATCTATTGATAGCGAAACGGAACAGTTGATTCAACGAGCTATAGAAACATTGACCCAAGGGCGTACTTCTATCATCATTGCCCATCGCCTTTCTACGATTCGCAATGTCGATCAGATTATAGTTTTAGACAAAGGACAAATTATCGAAGAAGGCAATCATGAAACGCTTTTGCAACAAAAAGGCGCCTATTACAACTTGTATAAGGCTGTAGGTAAGCAAGACAGATTATCTTCGTAACTCTCATCAGGGTTCTATGTTTGAACTATGCAATGTAAGTATTTCGAGTTTGAAACTAATGGAAGCTGTTTTTTTCAATTAAAATATTTCAAACTTTTAAAACAAAGCTGATTACTAGATTCTTTTTTAGATAGACATTCCTAAAAAGCTATTTTATTTTTCTAAAAAAAACGCATACCCAAATCTTCTTGAGGCACCACAATACAGCTTATACCGAAGCTATGGCATAGTTATGTTCGATAGCAAAATTAAAGGGTAAATGGGCTCCAATTATCATTTTAATCTCCATTAAAACTCCTAATTTGAACTAATATGATAGACATTGATTCAATTCAAATTTAAATCTGCTTTTTTTATGTGAAAATCTAATTAGTTTGGGAGGGAGCAATAGGTGTGTGTTAGTTTTCATCATATCGTGGATGGAATCAAATTATTAATTCTAAAACTGATTTAATGGTCACAAATATGAGCCAATCTTTTTCAGGACAAGACACAAAACGAAACCTACGCCCATAAAAAATTCACCCTTTCTAAAAGTTAAATACACATTAACTTCGCGCACTTGTCACATCGATTTAGAAAATATTCGGCTTTATTTCTCTTATTACTGTTTCTTTTTCCGACAGTAACTGAGCTTGTACACGAATATATTCATTATGAAGATGTACACTGTACTCAAACAGGATTACATTTTCATCAAGCTGAACATCATTGTGCTATAGATGATTTTGTACACTTTATTATAGACGTTCCGTCTTATAAGCAATTTACAGTTTTTGTAACTAAGGTTCAAACCGAGTTCATTACTTTCTTTAGAACCGCTAGCTATACTAAAACTTCTACAAATCGCTTATCGTTAAGAGGCCCTCCAATTATTGTTTAAAATTCTTTATTAAATCCTAGCAAAAACTTATTTGTATAGGATTGGTCTGCCATTTAGGCAAGAAAAAGCATTAAACAATAATTATCTTAACTATAGAACTAATGAAGAAAATATTTTTTTTCCTCTTCGCTATTTTAGCGATAACAGTAAACCTTTTTGCTCAAAAGAATATTTCCTTATGCGGAAAAATAACTGATCAAAAGGATGGAGAAGCCCTTATCGGCGTATCCTTATATTTCCCTGATTTGAAAATTGGCGGAATTACCGATTCTGAAGGCTACTATCAGGTAAACAACCTCCCAAAGACAAAACTATTAATAGAAATTACTTACAGAGGATACCAACATATAGTACAACAAATAGATTTAGCTAATACATCTGTTCAAAATTTCGAAATGAAAGATGCCATTACAGAATTAGGACAAGTAGTTATAACAGGACTTTCTAAAGCTGCACAAAGAAACCGAACACCTGCACCAATTTCAGTAATTACACCAATCCAATTAAAGCAGTCTGCGGCAAACAATATTATTGAAGCCTTAGCAACACAACCAGGTATTTCGCAAATTACCACAGGTTCTGGGATTTCCAAACCTGTCATAAGAGGTTTAGGATACAACAGAGTCGTTGTAGTGAATGATGGAATACGACAGGAAGGTCAACAATGGGGAGATGAGCACGGAATTGAAATAGACCAATATAGCATAAATCGGGTGGAAGTACTAAAAGGTCCTGCAAGCTTGATGTTTGGCAGTGATGCCATGGCAGGAGTTATTAATATGCTTCCTTCACCTACTCTTCCGGAAGGCACTATAAGAGGCAATGTATTGACAAATTATCAAACAAATAATGGTTTGCTTGGTGGCTCAATAGATTTAGGTGGAAACCAAAAAGGAATTGTTTGGGGTTTACGATATAGCCAAAAGGCTGCACGTGCCTATCAAAACAAGAATGACGGATATGTTTTCAATTCAGGGTTCAGGGAAAAAAATTTAAGTGGAATGTTGGGGATAAATAAGTCGTGGGGGTATTCACACCTAAATTTCAGTATGTATCATCTAAGACCGGGAATAGTAGAGGGTGAAAGAGAACCGGCAACCGGTCAATTTATAAAACCAATCGCTATTAATGATACAACATCGGATGAAGTAGCTGTTTCAAATTCAGACTTCAAGTCTTATAATACATTTGTTCCCTATCAGAATATACATCATTACAAAGTTGTTTCCAATAATAGTTTCTATCTCGGCAAAGGGTCTTTGAAAACGACTTTGGCTTGGCAACAAAATCAACGTCGAGAATATGAGGAGGTTTTAGACCCTAAAGAATACGGATTGTATTTTTTTATGAATACAATAAATTATGATTTCCGATACAACTATACAACCGAAAATAATATTGACTTATCTTTTGGAACAAATGGGATGTACCAAAATTCACAAAATAAAGGTTCAGAATTCTTAATTCCGGATTATAATTTATTTGATTTTGGGCTTTTTGCAGTTGCAAAAAAATCATGGGATAAATGGACATTGAGTGGAGGCTTGCGGTATGATTTACGAAATGAAAATGGTAATAATTTATGGCTAGATGAAAATGATAAAAGAATCGAAACACCCGATACCAGCTCTCAACATTTGTTTACAGCATTCCATTCCAAGTTTCATGGTTTTTCAGGAAGTATAGGTGCAACCTATCAAATTAATGATATATTTTATACTAAAATCAATTTTTCAAAAGGATTCAGAGCACCAAATATTGCAGAAATATCTGCAAATGGTGTACATGAGGGCACATCCAGATATTTAATTGGTTCACCTACACTAAAACCTGAAAACAGTTATCAGGTTGATTATGCTTTTGGGAATAATTCAGAACACATCACATTGGAAACAGATTTTTTTTACAACTACATAAGTAATT
>CALMXV010000314.1 GCA_937871155.1 uncultured Taibaiella sp.
AGCTTGTTGAAGTACGGATTCAATATTTAATTGCTCCGGATTGGCATCATCAGCTTTACTTAGAAAGTAATGAATCATCTCAATCATTCCACCTAAGTCGCTTTCGCGCATCATAGTAGTAGGATGGGCCTCTAAGAATTGAAACAACTCATCCGTATTGACAAGGTTGAAGTTCCCCGCCATGGCAATGTTGCGTGTAGGATTGATATGAGGTTTTAAAAATGGGTGGCAAAACTCAACATCATTTTTCCCTTGGGTACCATAACGTAAATGCCCCATCAAACACTCTCCCATAAAAGGCATATAGCCTTTCATGAGTCCAGGGTATTGACGAATTTCCGGATACATTTTTTCCATTTCAGCTACTTCACCATTTAGGTTTTGAAAGATGGAAGCTATGGCACCGGCACCATTTTTTCGCTGTCTATACATAAACTGATGTCCTGGAGTGACGTTAAGTTTCACAGAAGCAATACCAGCACCATCTTGGCCTCGGTTATGCTGTTTCTCCATGAGTAAGTATAGTTTGTTGAGTCCGTAAAAAGCAGTGCCGTATTTACGGTGATAATAAGCAAGTGGCTTTAAGAGTCGGATATAAGCTAATCCGCACTCATGGCGTATGGCGTCAGACATGAGGGGGCAAAGATACTGTGTTCATTCGATTTTCAACCATCAGAAACTTTTGGATATTACGAAAACTTATTGCCTATTCGATAGGTTATATGGCAGGCAGACATTGAATTGAAATTGAAATTGATAGTAAAGAAGTTGCTAGTCTTTATATATTTTGATTGTTTCCTGTCCGGTATTGTTTTTACAAGCTCTATACATGCCTTCACTATTGAAAGGCATACAGATAGTTCCCATTTTGTCTATTGCAACCAATCCACCTTCGCCACCAATCTTAATTAATTTATCATGAACTACAACGGCACAAGCAGCTTCCAAAGAAAGTCCTTTATATTCCATCAGGCAAGAGATGTCATAAGCTACTATTGAGCGAATAAACAACTCACCATGTCCGGTACAAGAGATGGCACAAGTAGAGTTATTGGCATACGTACCGGCACCTATGATTGGACTATCACCAATTCGTCCGTATTTTTTATTAGTCATACCACCGGTACTAGTAGCTGCTGCAAGATTTCCGAAACTATCTAATGCAACAGCACCTACAGTTCCAAATTTTTTTTCTGAATGGTCTAATTGTACACGGTCTTCTTTTAAGGCTTCCTGCCATTGTTGGTAACGAAGTTCTTGGTAGAAATAGTTGTCCTCTTCTGTAGCGATTCCCTTTGCCTTAGCAAAAGCTGCTGCACCATTGCCACTTAACAAAACATGTTCGCTTTCCTCCATTATTTTTTTTGCCAGTAGAATAGGGTTTTTTATGTTAGAAACACCACACACTGCACCCGCTGATAAATCAATGCCATTCATTATCGCTGCATCAAGTTCATGCGTACCATCATGATTAAATACGGCACCTTTACCTGCATTAAAAAGTGGGAAATCTTCAAGGGTAACAGTTGTAGCTGCTACAGCATCTATGGCAGTTCCTCCTTTTTCTAGTATTTTATATCCTGCATCTAAAGCATGACGAAGTCCGTCTTCATAAGCTACTTTCATAGCAGTTGTCATAGAAGACTTTAAAATGGTGCCCGCACCTCCGTGTAACGCCAAAGCTATTTTCATTTTTCAAAAGTAAAGGATAGCAACTAGGACACAAATGTTGTTTAGGATTTTGAAGGCTAATTTTTAAGTAGAAATTGAAAAAGAACTACATTGTGTCAGTTACTTAAGTAGATGAATGAATTATCTTATCTCAATGAAATTTTAAAGTTATTGGCTTAAATATGCTTGTAAAATGAAAATAATTTTACTGATTATCAAATGATTGCAATTAGTATGAGATATTTTTCAATTTTCTTTTCCAATTTCTGAAATATTGCTTTACCTTTGCCATCCCAAATTTTGAGATAATGCCAAAGTTGAAGACGCATTCCCGTGCTAAAAAAACATTTAAAGTAACTGGTACCGGAAAAATCCGCAGATATAAAGCTTTTAAAAGCCACTTATTAACTAAAAAATCTACTAAGCGCAAGCGCCATTTGCGTCAGAGTGCCTATGTGCATCCTGCGAATGAAGCATTGGTTAAACGCATGCTTTGCCTTCGTTAATTTTTATACCCAATTTTTTGATTTTATAATTAAATAAAGATATGCCACGTTCAGTAAATGCGGTTGCATCGCATAGAAGAAGAAAGAAAATATTGAAGCAAGCCAAAGGCTTTTACGGCAAACGTAAAAATGTATATACCGTAGCCAAAAACGTTTTGGAGAAAGGCTTAGGTTACAAGTTCGTAGGACGTAAGTTGAAAAAACGTGACTACCGCAGTTTGTGGATAGCACGTATCAATGCAGCTTGTCGTGAAGAAGGAATCAGCTATTCTCAGTTTATGGGGAAATTAGCTGCTAAAAACATCGACCTTAACCGTAAGGTATTAGCAGACCTTGCTATGAATGAGCCTGCTTCTTTCAAAGCATTGGTTGCTGAAGTAAAATAAACTTCAAGCTTATAATATTAATAGCCGCTATTTGAAAAGATAGCGGCTATTATTGTTTGTTTTAGAAATATCTTAATTGTAGTTAGTTCAAAACTTATTTGAGCTCGTTTTTAAGTTTTGGTAAGAGTAGTTTTATAGCATGTTGTTCTGTAATAAATCTATTCTATCTCATCGATAAAAAGACAATAGTTTTTTGATGTAGTAGTTTTGTTGGTTGTTTTAAATTTAGTTTGAACATAAGATTCATAAATCTGAATAGTACATCTTATAGTAAAACAATTATTCTAACATCAACAATCGCTGCAACATAATATAAAAGTGAAAAGTTATTACTTAAAATTTATGGTTCTTGTTTAATTTTTTTAATCTAATCAAAGTAATAAGACAATTACAATTATGCTTTGATACAAAAGTTTAAGCATAGTCTGAAATCCTTGTCAGTAAAGCATTTCTAGGGCATAAAAAAAGTTCGGTCAGTGTTGTGATGCTGCCGAACTCTTATAAGGATGGGTTAGTAAATACAATCCTGACACAATATTAAAAAACATTTCGCCTAGAAGAAAAATTATTTAGAAATATTTTTCTACTTGTTGATAAGATGTGAATTACTAGGTTATAAAATGAAGATGTTTTGATGTGTATCTATTCATATTTTACTTGTATAAAGATGGTGGTGAGAAGATAAAATTGTTGAAGTATAGAGATTGAAAATTGTATTAATTAAGGTACGACGATGCCTCTATATTTCTTACCAATCTTTATCAACCTTTACTTTCATTGCTTTACCTTTTTCTTTCTTATCATGTAGTTTTTTCTCTTCTTGTGCTAATGCGTTGAGTAGTTGTTCCGCTTGTTTTTCATTAAGCTTGCTAAGCTGTTGCTGCGGTTTTTGCTCGTTGTTTTGTTCTTTTTGTTGGTCAGGTTTATTGTTCTGTTGATTTGTATTATCCTGTTGTTTTTTGTTGTCTTGTTCTTTATTTTGATTTTGCTGTTGTTCTTTTTTGTCCTTATTCTTATTTTCTTGTTGTTTCATTTTAGAGAGTGCATAGCTTAGGTTGTACTTAGCTTCTTCATCTTGAGGATTTCTTCTTAATGATTGCTTATATGCTTCCGCTGCCTCTTGCCATTTTTGCTCGCTCATGTAAGTATTGCCTATATTGTAATTAGACGCAGCATTCAGTCCGGCATCATTTGATTTTTTGGCAAGCCCATCAAATATTTTTCTTGAGGCATCATAGTTTTTGTCTTGGTATAATGCATTGCCTAAATTGAATATTCCTGGGGTGTAATTGGGGCTTTTCTTTATAGCATTTTGGTATTCTTTGGTGGCCTCTTTATACTTTTTGTCTCCATATAGTTTATTGCCTTCTATCACTTGTTTTTGCTGAGCTTTGACAATTGTAGAAGCAAGCCCAGTAACAAAGAGTAGTAAAATGGTTTTAGTAGTAGGAGTAATGATTTGATTCGAAGACTTTTTTCTAGCAGCTGGTATTAACCATTCCACTACCAAAAAAATTAGAGCGATTCCTAAAAAATATTGAAAATAGCTAGTGTAATTATTATAGCTTATTGTTCCCAAGTTCTTTTGTCCCATTCCATCTATAGATGCAATAATATTATTTGCTACAGCATCACTATTTCTTAATAATTGATAGGTGCCATCTCCTGCAGCAGCTATTGACTTTAGTTCATTTTCATTCAACTTGCTGATTATGGGCTTGCCTTCATCATCTAATTTGATTGCTTTTGTTTCTGGGTCAAAAATAGTAGTGCCTTCTGGAGAACCTACGCCGATGGTATGGATAACCACTCCTGCTTCACGTGCATCTTTTACTTTAGCGATTGCATTTTCATCATGATCTTCTCCATCAGAAATTATGACTAAGGTTTTATATTTCTTCTCCTTCTGAGAGAAGGACTGTGTAGCCATATCAATTGCTTCACTTATAACTGTTCCTTGAGTTGGTACTAGGTCTGTGTTGACATGTTGTAGCAGCATATTCATCGCTCCATAATCTATTGTTAGAGGTACTTGTAGATATGCTTTGCCTGCAAATACCACTAAACCTATGCGATCGTTATGCAATTTGTCGAGCAGTGTACTTATCAGTTGTTTGGCACGTACTAAGCGGTTGGGTTGAATGTCAGTAGCCAGCATACTTTTACTTACATCCAAAGCAATCATTACATCAGAGCCTTTACGTTCTGTTTTTTCAACACCACTACCTTTTTGCAAATTAGCCCAGCCAATAACTAATGTAACAAAAGATATTGTTACAAAAATGAATCGTAAAGTCAATCTGCCAGGTATCCAGCCTATAACTTGTTGCTGCACCAGCAGATGATCTCCCATGCTTTGCAACTTTCTTTTACGCCAATATAATAACAAGCCATACAACAAGCCAAATAACAATAAACCGAAAAGGAAATATAAATGTTGAGAATGTTGAAACCTATACATAGTCGCTGAATAATCTTAAAAAATCAAGAACAAATGTAATTTCTATAGACGCAGACACTAGTTATAAAAATGGCATTTTTATAATTTTTAACAAGCATCTATGTTATGCATTTCATTTATTTTCTGAGGAGATATATACATCATACAGCTAGTATATTTTCAAACTCTTGCTATTTTTGATAGAACAATTGCATTGATTTGACAAAGCCAAGAAGAATAGGTATAGTATGCACGGCACCTGGCAATGGTGGGCTTGAACTGTTTACATTACAACTGGCAAAGTCCTTGAGAGCTTTAGGTTGGGAAGTTCATTTGCTGCTCAATCAACAAAGCAATATATATGCTTTAGCAAAAGAATCGTTACCGGCAACAGCTATACAAGAATTCAAAAGAGCCAAGAACTCCGCTGTCATTGTTCGCCAATGGAATCGTCATTTAAAATTAGATCTGCTTTTTACCAGTTATAATAAAGACATAAAGCCCTTATCCATTTACAAAAGATGGTATCATAGAAGTTGTAAACTAGTGTATCAACAACATATGAAAGTAGGGGTGAAGAAGCGAGATATCATTCATCGATTACGTTATCAAATGCTGGATTTGTGGATGGCCCCTTTAGTTTATTTGCGTGAAGAAACTATTGAAAAAACAACTGTGTTAGCTTCAAAAATTAGGTTAGTTCCTGTGGGTTTGGAACTAGAAAAATTTTCCAAGGAGAAACTATCACGACAAGAAGCAAGAGCCGTTTTGCAGCTTCCCGAAACAGCTATAATCATTGGTTGTTTAGGTCGTATTGACCCAAAGAAAGGGCAAGATTTTTTAATTCAAGCCCTAGCAACACTAAAAGAAGATACACGTTTAGTGGTTTTAATAATGGGCAATATAACAGCTCATGAGGGTGATAACTGGATTGAAAAATTAATGCAATTAGTAAATGAATTAGGTTTAAATAATCGTGTATATTTTAAGCCTTATCAGAAAGATGTGATGCCATTTTATCAAGCAATAGATGTATTTGCAATGCCTTCTCATGGTGAGACCTATGGGCTGGTGACTTTAGAAGCCATGTATTGTGAAAAGCCTGTAATCGGGGTAAATACGGATGGAACACGTGCGTTACTAGAAGAAGGTACTTACGGTTGGTTGCATGAGCTAGGAGATGTATCTGGATTTGCTACACAACTGTATGATATTATTAATAATCAAGTGAGCACCCAACATAAGATTGCTGCAGCTAAAATGAATGTAATAGCCCAATATGATTTCAACGATACGATACAGCTAATGGATACTTATCTACAAGAGCTTTTAAAATAAAACCGAATCTCAGTAACATTTTTTGAAAAGAGTATTTATCAGTTAAGACATGAAAGAGATTTCATTAGATCAGATCAATCAATGGATACAGGAACAACGAGTGTTTCAGTTGATAGATGTAAGAACCGCCGGTGAAAGAGCGCAATATCAAATAGGCGGCGAAAATATCCCTTTTGATGAACTGATGCAACGAAAATCGGAGATTAACACCGATCGTCCTGTTATTTTGTATTGTGAAAAAGGAATAAGAAGTCTATTGATAATTCAACGATTGGAAGCTCTTGGCTATTCCAACTTATATAATCTTAAACATGGCATTAAACCTTACGCAGAAAAGCTGCTTAAATAGTTGAAAGAATATTTTTACCTTAATGAATACTTATTTTTAATTTAGGGGTATCAATTTTAATTCACTTTATAATAAGCTTCTTGTATGGAACAGAGCATTCAGGATTTTATTAAAGAATGTAAAGTAGCAACAGTATGTGTTACAGACGGAGAACAGCCGTATTGTTTCAACTGCTATTATAGTTTTATTGAGCAAGAAGTATTTCTAGTTTATAAGTCTTCTTACGGTACTCAGCACGAAAAATTATTAGAAAAGAATGCTAGAGTTGCCGGCACTATTATTCCGGAGCAAATTGACCTCACAACCCTTCGTGGAGTGCAGTTTGAAGGTGAAGTACTGAAAGATAGCTTTGATATTTCCATGAAGGCGTCGGCTGCCTATTATTTGAAATTCCCTTTTGCTATGGCTGTTCCAGGGAAGATTTATGTGATTTCTTTAGACAAAATCAAGTTTACGGATAATGCAAAAGGCTTCGGTTTTAAGCAGCATTGGGAGAAGTAGTCAAGGGAATGTGAAAGGCGATTAAGGTGCCATTCCCGGGTCGAGAATCAACTTCTAATTGACCGTTTAAATATTTTATACGAGCGTTCATATTATTAAGACCTATACCTTGGTTTTTCATATTACTATGTTCAAATCCTTTGCCATTGTCTTCTATCGTTACGCTGAGTTCTGAAAGTTCTTGAGTTATAGAGATGTCCAATTGAGTGGCATCAGCATGTTTTATTACATTGTTTACACATTCTTGAATGATACGATAGACAGCTACTTCAATAGGTGCATCAAGTCTTTGTGAGCGTAAATGAATATGGAGGTCAATATGTATTTGTGAATTGGAAACTTTACTAATAAAATCTTTTACTGCATGAGCAAGTCCGCTTTTCAAAAGTGCATTGGGCATGATACTATGTGATACACTTCTTACTTCTTTACAGCTTTCATCTAAAAGATTCATTGCTTTGTTGAATGTCTCTAGTTCATTGTAAGGTAAGGATTCTAATGAATGATTGAAGCTGGATAAATTATGTTTGACAGCACTTAGCATGGGTCCAAGCCCATCGTGTAGTTCCGCAGCGAATCGAGTACGTTCTTTTTCTTCAATGGCTATAATAGCTTTAGTATTTTCTTCTCGTTGTTGGGCTAAGGATGCTTTAAGTTTTAAGGAAGCTTTGTTTTTTGCATTTTTTACTGCCATGATACCCATTGTAGCAACTAGTAATAACAACAATACCACTCCTACCAATAAGTAGTTTTTAAGGGTTAATTGAAACTTTTTTTTTTGTATGATGATTTCGTTGATGGAGCTTTGATACTTTACTTCAAG
>CALMXV010000315.1 GCA_937871155.1 uncultured Taibaiella sp.
AGATGCAATGAAAGGCAAAATCTCCTTCTTGCAAAGTAGGTATAAACTCACCGCCCATTCGATTAAACAACAATAATGAAATAGCAAATAAGGTAACAGTACCTCCCACAAGCCAATATTTCCAGACTATTGCCTTTTGTAGTAATGGTTGGTATTTACTATACAGAAAGTCCATCAACTTATCAGAGATGTTGCGTTTATGATGTGTCGATTTTGGCAACAAGAAGGCACACATCATCGGGATATAAGTAAGTGATAGTATTAATGCACCTAAGATGGCAAAACCTACTGTCATCGCCATAGGGCTAAACATCTTCCCCTCGATACCTACTAACGTAAGAATGGGGAAATACACGATAAGGATAATGATTTCTCCAAATGCAGCACTGCTCCGTATCTTAGAGGCTGAGAGAAATACTTCCTGGTCCATTTCCTTTTGAGTCAAAACAGACTTTGTGGTTGTTGTGCTAGGAAGCTGTTGCGACGGGGATAATATTTTTTTACTTACCAGACCATGCAATACGGCTTCTACAATGATGACAGCACCATCTACTATCAAACCGAAATCAATAGCACCTAAGCTCATGAGGTTGGCACTTACACCAAAAACATTCATCATGCCTAGCGCAAACAATAAAGAAAGTGGAATGGCTGAAGCAACGATAAAGCCTGCACGAAGGTTTCCCAAGAAAAGTACTAGAACAAAAATGACGATCAATGCCCCTTCAATTAAATTCTTCTCTACGGTATGTATGGCTCGCTCTACCAAATCCGTTCTATCCAAGTAAGGTTCTATAATTACATCTTCGGGCAATGATTTTTGAATTGTAGGCAACTTCTCTTTTATACGCTTCACTACCTCATGGCTATTTTCTCCTTTGAGCATCATCACCACGCCTCCTACAGCATCTACCTCACCATTGTAGGTAAGTGCACCATAACGCACCGCATGACCAAAACGAACTTCAGCCACATCTTTAATATATATGGGTACAGAATTCGGACTACTTTTTACAACTATATTCTTTACATCTTCCAAAGAAGTAACCAAGCCTAAACTACGTATAAAATAAGCATTCGGTTTCTTATCAATATAAGCTCCGCCGGTATTCTGATTGTTTTTTTCTAATGCAGTGAACACATCTGGAATACTCACCCCCATTGATTTTAACCGATACGGATTAATTGCTACTTCGTACTGCTTCAGCATTCCACCAAAGCTGTTGACCTCAGCAATACCTTTGGTACCATTTAACTGACGTGCCACTATCCAATCTTGCAGGGTACGCAAGTCCATAGCAGAGTACTTTTTTTCACTTCCTTTTTTGGGATGAAGTATATATTGATAGACTTCGCCCAACCCGGTACTTACCGGTGCCAGTTCAGGAATACCAATGCCTTTAGGAATATTTTCCATAGCTTCCTTCAACTTTTCATTGATAAGCTGCCGAGCAAAATAAATATCTATATGCTCTTTGAAAACTACAGTAACTACAGACAATCCAAAACGAGAAATACTTCTTGTCTCTACAATATCGGGCAAGTTGGCAATACTCTGCTCTATAGGAAATGTTACTAGCTGCTCTACTTCCTGGCCTGCTAAGGTGGGACAAATGGTATAAATCTGTACTTGATTGTTAGTGATATCGGGTACTGCATCTATAGGTAATTTGGTGGCGCTCCACAAACCCCAAATCACCCAAAGCAATACCATCATCCCAATAATAATTTTATTGTGAATGCTAAATTTTATAATCTTATCTAACATTTAGTTTAATGTTTATGCTATATAAATCTTGTCTTTAGAATTTTTTAGAGAGAGAACAACACGTAAGTATAACTTGTATTTACAAGTTGATAATTTAATTGCGACGAAGGTATTTACCCTAGTTGCCCATCATCTAAAACTGTAATTAACTCAATTCGACTTTGGGCGGATGCCAAATATTAGAAAGAAAGCCTTGCAAAAAGGCAGAAGAGTAAGTACTAAACGTTTTTGAAGGTAGAGGATAACCTACTTTTTCTAACACATCATAATAAACCAATTTATGACTAATGGTCACTACCCCGCAGCAACTGCAAATACAAAAAGGAGTACATTGCTCTGTTTCGTTATGATGATTTTGATGAGGTTCCTTAGAAGTTGTATAGGTTGAAGCTGCTTTCTCATGACATTCTATATCATCAGTACAAGGCAGTACGGAGATGGATAATAGATAAATAGAAAATAACAGCCAGAGAAATTTCACCGAGCAAATATAGTTATTTAGTTCAGGATTCATTTTAGCTACTGATGAAAATCAATGGAGAAAATAAATATCTACGTTAGCGCAACCATTCCTTTATCTTCGCAAACACAAATATTGTTTCTTAAGTCAAATGGCATTAATCAAATCAATTTCCGGAATCAGAGGAACCATAGGCGGACAACCCGGTACATCCTTAACCCCTATTGATGTAGTAAAGTTTACAGCAGCCTATGCAAGCTGGATAAAAACACAAAAGAATAAAAAAGGGAAAATTATTGTAGGGCGCGATGGACGTATTTCTGGTGAGATGGTACGCAATCTAGTAGTGGCTACTTTACAAAGTTTAGGATTAGATGTGCTGGATTTAGGGCTTAGTACCACGCCTACTGTAGAGATGGCAGTGAAAATGGAAAAAGCTGCTGGCGGTATTATCCTTACGGCAAGCCACAATCCTAAAGAATGGAATGCTTTAAAACTGCTGAACAGTCTAGGGGAATTTATCAGTGCAGCAGATGGGCAATGGATCTTGGATAAAGCAGAACAAGGAGATATAATATTTGCTGAAGTAACCAAATTAGGAACAGTTACTACTGATGATAGCTATATGCAAAAACATATCGATGAGATACTAAAACATCCATTGGTAGATATAAACGCAATCAAAGAAAAAGGATTTAAAATAGTAATTGACCCGGTGAACTCAACAGGTGCTATTGCAGTTCCTCAACTATTAAAAGCCTTAGGGGTAAATGATATTATTCAAATCAATGAGGAAGTAACAGGCAATTTTGCACACAATCCTGAGCCGCTACCTGAGCACCTCCGCGACTTATGCAAAACTGTAGTCAAACAAAATGCACATCTTGGTATAGCTGTAGATCCTGATGTAGATAGATTATGTTTTGTGTGCGAAGATGGTTCTCTTTTTGGAGAAGAATATACCTTAGTAGCTGTTGCAGATTATATTTTATCTCATAAAAAAGGGAATACTGTTTCCAATATGTCGTCCACGCGTGCCTTACGAGATGTAACCGAAAATCATGGTGGTAGCTATGCACCTAGTGCCGTAGGCGAAGTAAATGTGGTAAACAAAATGAAGGCTACACATGCCGTTATTGGTGGTGAAGGGAATGGTGGAATCATTGTTCCAGAGCTGCATTATGGAAGAGATGCGCTAATTGGTATTGCTTTATTCTTATCTCATTTAGCAAAGTTTGGCAAAACCATCAAGGCACTACGTGGCACTTATCCTAATTATTTTATTTCTAAAAACAAAATGGAATTGAGTGAGCAGATGAATGTGAAAGAAATTTTTGCTCAAATTAAAGACAAGTACAAAAAGCAGCCCATCAATGAGGAAGATGGATTAAAGATAGAGTTTGATAAAGACTGGGTACACCTTCGCACTTCAAATACAGAGCCTATTATCCGCATCTATTCTGAAAGTATTAATGAAACTACTGCCAACAATATTGCCAACAGATTGATGAAAGATATCAACGAAATCATCATGAAACTGTTGTAGTTTCTAAGAGAGACTTATCATATACACTTAAACTAAAAACCGCTTCAAAACTATCTGAAGCGGTTTTTAGTTTATTGGTGTTCTATAATACGATTAGTTCTTTCTTAAGTTAGGGAACGGTGGAGGTACATTAGAGAAACCATCTTCACCTTCTGCAGCGACTCTATAAGTAATGGTATTGGCATCACCCGGCTGTCCGTATTGGAAGATAAAACGATTTCTATCGATACCATAGCGTTCGCTGAGGTAAGTAATAACTGCTTCTACACGATCCCAAGAGCGTTGTTCTTGTACTTTGCTACCACTACCCATACCGGTAATCACTACTTTACAATTAGGGTTAGCTTTCATGGCTGTAGCAAGTGTTGCTAATGAAGTTTGTTGTGTTGATTTGATATGCGCTGAATTATTGTCGAAGACGAAGGCACCACCCATAATGTTTGAACATGGAGCTGCATTCACATAACAATCGGGACATGGACATTTACCAATACCATCTTCATCAACCGGTTGACATTCTGTAGGAGTGATTAATTGTTTATCACGATAATCAGGTACACCATCACCATCAGTATCCAAAGGACATCCATTTACATCCACTGGAATTCCTTCAGGAGTACCAGGACATTTATCAAATTGATCCATGATACCATCATTATCTTCATCATGTGCCATAGCACCATTAGCACCAGTAAATACCAAAGGATTGATCCAATACAATGGCTCTACATTACGCTTAGAATTACCTACATTAAAGTTCAAGCCTAGAGAAAGGTAATTCACCATATCATTGTTTTGGCTAAATACCGGGTCACCCCAAGTTTGTTCAGCCCAACGTTGACCATCTAGTAAATCTTCTTCATGAGGGATGGTAATACGATCTTCAATGGCAATGTTTAAATATTTATTGATTCTAAATTGAACTCCCAGACCTGCACTATAGCAAAAGTCAATACTGTTTTTACCAAAGATGCCGGGTCTTCTTTTGCCTCTTTCATTTTCAGCATCGGTTTCGTAAGAGTTATCCATTTCTTCACGAAGATGTTTTTGAATCTTACGATAGTTCTTATGTTTATACTGATCATATCCGTTCAACATCGCTTCAAAATCATATTTCTGACCGTTTGCATCTAAAGCATTGATACGTGTATTGAACAAAAACGCCCCTAAACCTACAAAACCATAAAAATTCATAGATGTATTGGCTTTATGGAAACGAATATTATTTGTATTCAGCATAAAATCTACATTCAACTGGTGTGCTGTAGAGCGGTAGTTATAGTTTATATAATCTTCCGGCTGATACACATTACCTTGACCGTCTCTAGTAGCAGGTACATAGCCATTGCTTGTCCAGGCCGGATTGTAGCGGTAGTTACCCGTTTGTTGCCATTGTAAACCTTTTGCAACACCAGTCATAAATTGTAAACGTGTAGAGAATGTATAACCCCAAGCTTTACGAACATGAGCACTGAAGGCATACCCACCATTGTCCCACAACATCAAACTGGGTACGTCGGCAGTGTAGTTTAGTAAACCGGCGGCAATTCCTATTTCCCACATATTACGAGGTTTAGCCGGAAACTGATATTCATTTTTTAAGAACTTACGATGTTGTGCCATTCTATTCTTTGGAATATAGTTGGTATCTAAAACATTATAAGACATCCCTGTGTATGCCATACGCTGTTCATGCCAGCTACTTCTACTTGATGAGCTGGAGCTTTCTACCGTTTTAACGGTTTCGGTTTGTTGTGCTACCGCTTGCAAAGAACAAGCAGATAGAAGAACAGCAGCCAGTAAATGTGAATGTGATTTCATAAAAATTAAATTGATAGCTTCTTTCGTTATAATCGTTTTAAGGCTATTTTGAATGTAAAAGTATTTTTCAAAGTATCATCAGCTACCATTTTACAACCTCAATAACACGAAAATAACATGGCAGCTACTATACCATCGCTAACAAATAAACCGTAGCAATCAAATTCAGCTCAAGATTAAAAGCCTTTATCCATCATGCATTCACTTGGGTAATTGAATTGACATTGAAGCACCATGAAACATAAAAAAGCCAGAAACATTAAAGTATCTGGCTTTGTATAACTAAAGTATTTTTTTTATTTCAGCTTAATAGAGTCGTTAAGATCATTATCTACTAATACACGTCCACAATGTTCGCAAACGATAATTTTCTTGCGTTGGCGAATTTCTGACTGGCGCTGAGGAGGGATAACATTAAAACAACCTCCACAAGATTCACGTACAATAGGCACTACAGCCAAACCGTTCTTGTAGCTACTACGAATACGCTCGTAGGCAGACAATAAACGCTCATCTACTTTTTCTTTAGCTTGTGCTGATTTGTCATTAAGTACTTTTTCTTCTGTTTCAGTATCCTTAATGATTTTTTCTAATTCTGCTTTTTTCAATTTTAAAGCTTCTTCTACATCTGCTATTTTCTCTTCTGCTTTTACACGTAGCGAAGCACGATCTTTTAATTGGAATTGAGCATCTTTAATATTCTTATCGCAAAGTTTCACTTCTAGTTCTTGCATCTCCATTTCTTTGGTGATTGCTTCAAACTCACGATTGTTCTTTACGTTGTCTTGTTGCTTTTCGTATTTTTTAATTAATGCTTGTGCATCTTTTTTAGCTTCTTGACGTGTAGCTATATAGTTATTGATATTCGCATCTTCAGCATCAATGTTCTGAAGCCTGGTTCTTAATCCCTCAATTTCATCTTCAAGGTCTTTAACCTCAATTGGTAATTCCCCTTTTAGGGTTTTGATTTCATCAATTTTAGAATCAATTTTTTGTAGCGTCAATACTGCGCTAAGTTTTTCTTCTAATGAGAATTCTTTGACAGTTGCCATATTTAGCAAAAATATTTTATGGGATTTGTGGACAAATCAGTTAAAAGAGTCGCAAAATTAGGGAATTTTTTATTAAGAATATCTACAATTAATTCTTTTGTGAATTGTTCGCTCTCATAATGACCTATATCTGCAATAACAATTTTATTATCAGCATCAAAAAAATGGTGGTATTTGTAGTCTCCGGTGATAAAAACATCTGCTTTAGCAACTATTGCTTGTTGTAATAAAAAACTACCCGAGCCTCCACAAACCGCTATTTTAGAAATCAACTTTTCAGGTAAAGCCGTGTAACGAATACAGTCGGTTTTCATTTGAATCTTCAAATAATCTAGAAACGCTAAAGGCTTCATAGGTTTTTCCAAATCACCTATCATACCTGCACCAATCTCTTGATACTGATTTTGTAAAGCAATTATTTCATAAGCAACTTCTTCATAAGGATGCGCCGCTTTCAGGGCATTCAATACATTTGTAATTTTATCTGCTGGAACTAGCACTTCTAGTTTCTGCTCCATAAGCATCTCTCTTTTTCCACCAGCTTTCCCTATTGTAGGATTGGAAAAACTATCGGGCTTAAAGCTACCAACTCCTATCATAGAAAAACTACATTCTGAATAAGCGCCTATTTCTCCAGCTCCAGCATTAAATAGGGCTTGCTTCACTTGTTCCATAAAATTTAAAGGAACATAGGTGAATAGTTTTGATAACTTATTAGAAACGGGAGCTAAAATACGAGTATTTTTTAAAGATAATCGTTCACTTATTTTCGCATTTACACCGTGTAGCATATTGTCGAGATTGGTATGGATGGCATAAATGGCTATATCATTCTTTATAGCTTGTGTTACAATTCGCTCTACATAACTTTTACCGGTTAATGACTTTAATCCCGAAAATATTAATGGATGATGAGCTACTATCAAATTGCAGTTCCTTTGTTTGGCTTCTTCAAGAATCGCTTCCGTAACATCTAACGACACTAAGATACCTGAAATACTCATTGACCGATCCCCAACTTGAAGTCCACTATTATCATAACTTTCTTGGTAGTTCAACGGAGCTTCGGCTTCTAATGCATTAATAATTTCTTGTAAAACCATAATGGATGGGATTTTTAATTTTATAAATAGGGTACTTTTTTTTTATTACTCAATTAATCATAACAACAACATCATTCAGTCATCAGCAAGAAATATACTAAGTTATTTTTGTGGAGGCCTTTGATGTTTCCATCTGCGATGAGTCCACATCCAATTTTCAGGTTGATGAATAAGCTGCTGTTCCATAAAATTTACATAGCTTTTTAAGATACTTCCTGCTTCCTCTAAAGATGCATCTTCACATTGACGTTGTAAATTAATTTCATAAT
>CALMXV010000316.1 GCA_937871155.1 uncultured Taibaiella sp.
TACAGTACAAGAGTGCGACGCAAGATCAGCTGCTAAGGGTACAAAAGCTAGGTACATAAAAAAAGCTGCAATACAATGTTTGCAGCTTTTTTTGGCGGAGAGTAAGAGATTCGAACTCTTGATACAGTTTCCCGTATACACACTTTCCAGGCGTGCTCCTTCAACCACTCGGACACGTCTCCAGATTAAAGGACGGCAAAGGTAATGTTATAATCCTTTTTTCCTAACGATTTTTTACAAAGAGATTATTTTATGAAACAATGACGACTACTTCAACTAAACAAATACAAAAATTTTCAAAAAAAATCCTCCCTAGATGCCTATCTAAGGAGGAAAAAAACTATTAAACGAGATAAAACTAAAATGCTAAATCGCTATCATTAGATGCAGGTTTTGCTGCTTCATCATTGGTAGTAGGTGCATTTTCGTTTCTTGGATGGTGCTCTCTTCTTGGTCCTCTGTCATTTGATTTTCTATCAAAATCTTTTCTTGGTCCTCTATCATTTCCGCCTTCTCTACGTTCTCTTTTTTCAGGCTCTACATAGCCTTCCGGCTTTTCCATTAGCACTTTGCGACTAAGACGTAGCTTGCCGGTTTTAGGATCTGTACCCACCAATTTAATTTTCACTTTGTCTCCTTCAGCCAATACACCTTCCAATGTATCTAAACGCTTCCAACTTACTTCAGAGATATGCAACAATCCTTGTTTGCCTGGCATAAATTCAATGAATGCACCAAAAGCAACAATAGATTTCACCACACCTTCATATACTTCACCAATTTCCGGAACGGCTACGATACCTTTAATCCAGTTTCTAGCTTTATCAATGCTTTCTTTATTAGCAGAGAATATCTTCACAATCCCTTTGTTATTCTCTTCTTCGATATTGATAGTAGCACCGGTTTCACGTTGAATTTCTTGAATGATTTTACCACCTGGTCCGATTACCGCACCGATAAACTCACTATCAATAATCAATTGTTCAATACGTGGCGCATGAGGTTTCAAGTCTTCTCTATGCTGAGGTACTGTTTGGTACATGGCATCTAAAATATGAAGACGGCCGCGTTTAGCCTGAGCTAATGCTTGACGCATAACATCCATACTAAGTCCATCAACTTTAATATCCATTTGAATACCACAGATACCATCACGTGTACCGGTTACTTTAAAATCCATATCACCTAAGTGATCTTCATCACCGAGGATGTCTGTCAATACGGCCCATTTCCCATCATCTACTCTTGAGATAAGTCCCATAGCCACTCCACTTACGTGTTTAGGAAAAGGAACACCGGCATCCATCAATGCAAGAGAGCCGGCACAAACTGTAGCCATTGAAGAAGAACCATTCGACTCAAGAATATCCGATACTACTCGCACGGTATAAGGGAAAGAATCTCCTGGCAACATTTGTTCTAAAGAACGCAAAGCTAGGTTGCCATGCCCTACTTCTCTTCTTCCTGGTCCACGCATTGGCTTAGTTTCGCCGGTAGAGAATGGAGGAAAGTTGTAATGTAAAATGAATTTACGATAATTAGAAGTAGCTGCACTTTCAACTAAAAGTTCATCATCAGAAGTACCTAGGGTAACTGTAGTTAAGGATTGAGTTTCCCCACGAGTAAATAGTGCTGAGCCATGAGGAGTAGGCAATAAATCTGTTTCGATGGTTAAAGCTCGAACATCTTCTAAGCCGCGTCCATCAAGACGTTTATGCTCATCCAAAATCATATTACGTACTGTATAGTACTGTAAATCTTCCAAATATTTTTTGGCATAAGACTTAGAGGAATCTGGCAATGTTTCTCCTTCAGGTAAGCCTGCGGCTAGATGCAACATCAATGCTTCTTGTAATTCTTTGAAAGCTTGACTACGCTCATGTTTTGCCGAGGCGCTACGTGCAATTTCTTTCATTTTTTCTTCTGCAAATACAGTAACAGCAGCTTTGATAGTTTCATCTTCTACTGCTTTTACATATTCTCTTTTTTCAGGAGCATTTATTTTATCTCTTAAAGCTTGTTGTGCTTGAATTTGAATGCGAATGGCGCTGTGTGCGGTTTCGATAGCAGTAATCAAATCTTCTTCACTACATTCTTTTGCATCACCTTCTACCATCATGATATTTTTTTCGGTAGCAGCAATGATAAAATCCATATCGGCATCCTTCATCTCTGTTCGAGTAGGATTGACAACAAACTGTCCATTGATACGTGCAACACGTACTTCAGAAATAATTTCTTGTACCGGCACATCAGACACAGCAAGGGCTGCAGAAGCTGCCAAACAAGCTAGCTGGTCAGGCATCACTTCAGCATCTGAAGATATAAGGTAAACCAACACTTGTACATCACAAAAATAGTCTTCTGGGAAAAGTGGACGAAGCGCTCTATCTATCAAACGAGAAATTAGTACTTCATAATCGCTCAGGCGGCCTTCTCTTTTGAAGAATGAACCTGGAATACGACCTGCAGAAGCAAATTTCTCTTGATAATCTACAGTAAGTGGAAAAAAAGACTGACCGGGCTTAGGGTCAGAAGCTGCTACTACAGTAGCCATTATCATACAATTGCCTTGGCGCACCACTACGGCACCATCTGCTTGGCGGGCTAGGCGCCCTGTTTCTATTGAAATTTCCTTACCATCGTTCATTTGAAACGACACGGAAATTGCTTGAGGAATGTTCATGGTATTATTTTTTTGTCAGCGATTTACTTGCGAAGAATTTTTAAAAAAAACACTTTGGCAAGTATTAAATAAGGGATTCATCAAATAGCACAATTCCCAACCGTTTTTGATGAGTTGGGAATTGTGTGTAATCATTGTAAATAATTATTTACGGATGCCTAATTTTTCGATTAAGGCACGATATCCTTGAAGGTTGGTGCGGCTCATGTATTGTAGTAATCTTTTACGACGACCTACTAATTGCATTAAACCACGATGGGTAGAAAAATCTTTCTTGTTTTGTTTCAAGTGGTTGGAGATATGGTTGATACGTTCTGTCATTTGGGCAATTTGAGATTCTGTTGCACCAGTATTAGTTTCAGCACCACCGTATGTTTTGTAAATTGTTGTCTTTTGTTTTGCAGATAAATGAGACATAGTTCTATTTTTTCGGGTGCAAAGATAAGGAACTATTCTATACAAAACTTTTTTTTAAAAAAATAATAGTTTTGATTATCAACAAGTTATAGAATTAGTGCACTCTTAAGTAAACCTTTTTGTTGCCTATTAGGCTTTAGATTACTCATAAACTCAAAGTGAAGTTAATAAATTTCCTATTTCGGAATCCTATTTGAAGATTTAATGAATGAACAATTCCATCTTTAGTAGTTATTAAATTTTTTAGACAAAATATCGAATAGAAACTTTTTCAAGCAAAGTACAAATCTATAAAGGTTAAATCAGTTCAGTCACTTCTTTTAAGCCTCAATTATTGAAAAAGACATTAAAGGAATCTAATAAGATAAGCGGTACTATCTTGATAAACTTAACAACAATATAATACTTAACACATCGCTTTACAACGGATTCATTTTTTACTTTTGCAGTTTATATAACTATGGTACAAGAAAACACACCTCGAAGAAGCAATATGGAGAAAATGCAGATTCCACTTCACTTTGGAATGGGCGTTGTCTATTTAGTTATCGGATTTATGGTATTATACATTAAGTACTTTGGCACCATGGCCTTGTCTTCTGGTATTGCCTATGCATTAGGCAGTTTGCTTTTACTGTACGGAGCTTTCAGAATTTGGAGAGGCATAACTATGATGCGTCAACAGCGAAGAAGATAAGCCGATGAAAGCAGTTAAAATACTGTTACAACAACTTTCAAAACATAAAATTGTAGTAAAATTGTAGCAATGAATCGTATAAAATCACTCGGAGTAATGCTATTAGGAAGCTTAGCAATTGCTGCTTGTAATGCTCCTAGAGAAAAAAAAGAAACTGATACTTTAGGTAAAGGCTCCATCCAAATTTGTGTTGATGAAACATACAAACCCATTATTGAAGAGCAAAGCAAAGTATTTGATAGTAGCTTCCCGGAAGCTCATGTAACGATACATTACAAGTCGGAAACAGAATGTATTCAAGACTTTTTGAATGATAGTGCAAGATTGATTCTAGTGACCAGAGACCTTAATGAAACAGAGAAAAAGCTTTGCGAACAGAAAAAACTAGTTCCTACTACTCTTGCTATTGCTAAAGATGCTGTAGCGATTATTGTCAATAATAATTCAGTAGATACAGCTTTTGGTATGGATGAACTAAAAGGTATATTAACTGGAACTTATAAGAAGAAATTCAAAGTAGTATTTGACAACCAAGGTTCTAGTACGCTACGATTTTTAATGGACTCACTACTTCGTGGGCAAGCCTTAGGGTCTAATGTATATGCTGCAAAAGGCAACGATTCTGTAATCAGTTATATAGCACAAAACCCCGATGCTATTGGCTTTGTAGGGGTAAGCTATGTATCTGATTTTAACGATACCGAAGGCTTAGCTTTTATTAAGCAAGTGAAAGTTGCTAGTGTTTATAACGATAGCATGCAACAATATTTCAAACCGTACCAAGCTTATATAGCCCCCAATTATTATCCGCTTACCAGAAACCTATATTATATCAATAGAGAAACCTATCCTGGACTTGGCACAGGCTTTGCAAATTTCTTATCAAAAGAAAGAGGTCAGTTGATTTTTAAACAAGCTCGACTGTTCCCACTTCGAACGAATATCATCTTTAGAGATGCTCAAATCAATAATAAATAAAATTTCAAATCAACAATAAATAAAATGAAACATCCGATTGTAATAGTAGCAGCCATGTCGCTTAGTATGCAAGTAGCTGCACAGTCTTTGGAGGAAGGAGTGAAAATGTATCACTATGAGCGTTATGAAACAGCAAAAAAGGTTTTAACTCCTTTAGCTGCTACTAACCCATTAGCCAATTATTATTTAGGCTTATCAGAACTAGGCTTAGAAAATACTGCTGCCGCTCAAACCATCTTTTCAAAATATGCTGAGAATGCTGCTAACCTTGCAGGATTGGCACGTATAGCTTTTGCTACTGGCAATGTACCTGAAGGGCAACGTATTGCTAAATTAGTAGCTGACCAAGCTAAGAAAAAAGAATGGGAACCTTTGAAATATGCTGCTGATGCAGTAACATATTCTATTGGAAGCAACAAACAAACCGCAATTGATTGGTACAAACAAGCCTTGACCAAAACTGATAATGTTTCTTTGCGTCTTGCCTTAGGAGATGCTTATCGTCAAGTGATGGGTGGAGGCGGAGAAGCCATGAACAATTATGAACGCGTAACAACAAAAGAACCCAACAACTCATTGGCATTTTCTAAGATTGGTTCTTTATGGTACGATGCTAAAAACTACAAATTAGCTTTAGAAAATTACAATAAAGCCAAACTTGCAGATTCACTCAACCCTCTACCCTATCGCGATTTAGCTAATGCATATTTCTGGACCGGCAAATACGAATTAGCCAAAAAGAACATTGAACATTATTTGGAATTATCTGATAAAACAACTGACGACCAAATACAATATGCTAACATCCTTTACATGAGTAAAGATTATAAGGGTGCAATTGATAAAGTAACTACCTTGATGCAATCTGGAGTATCAAAACCTGGCTTTTATGGCATTTTAGCCTATAGCCAGCTAGAAACAAAGGATTCTACCAATGCTTTAATAAATGTTAGAAAATATTTTGCTAGTCAAAAGGCTGAAAAGATTTTCCCTTCTGACTATATTAACTTCGGAAAAATATTTTTATTGAATAACAATGCTGACTCAGCTGATATATATTTCAATAAAGCAGTGGCTGTGGATACATCAAAAGACAAAGCGGAACGTTATCGCGAAATTGCTGATGGATTCAAAAACACTAAAACCACTGAAGGCTACGCCAAAGCCGGCGAATGGTACGGTAAAATAATCAATGAAAATCCTGAAGCTAAAGCATTGGATTATTTCTACACAGGGTTTTACAATTACTATTCTAAAAATTACACTAACGCATCTAAAGCATTTGAACAGATGGAAGTTAAATTCCCTGAGCAGCCTTCTGCTACTTATTGGAGAGCTCGCGTAGAATCTGCACAAGACGAAGACGCTAAGAAAGGTACTGCAGCCCCTTTCTACGAAAAATGGTTAAACAATACTGTGGCAGGGTATGAAAAGAAAAATGCGGATCTTATGTATGCGTATCAATACTTAGCCTTATACTATTTCAATAAAGGAGATAAAACAAACACTGCAACTTATCTTGCAAAAATAGAATCTATTGAACCTTCTAACGCTTTTTTAAAGCAAATGAAGGACTTGAATAAGAAGAAGGGGTAACAAACCTCAGCTTTCAATTATACTAAAGGAACGGCAATTTAAAAGCCGTTCTTTTTTTGTTTCAATATGACTTTATCAATACCTAATAAGTCTTGAATATCCTATTAAATTTTTCAACAATTTCAATTTTCACCTAACTATAAAAGCATATAGAAATTAAGGCGCAGAAGCCGCTATGAAACATTTTATAATTAGCTAGTAGGAATTATGTACAAAGACAATAGATAGCTGTGATCTGATTAGATTAACAAAACGAAAAAGCGACTCTATTACTAGAATCGCTTTTAAATATTGGAAACGTAAGTAAGGACTAGCCGTTAAATACTTTTTTCAAGTTTACATTACGTTGTTTTGCTACAGCAATTGGTTCACGCAATTGACCCAAAGCAGAGAACGTTGCTTTCACCACATTGTGAGGGTTTGCTGAACCTAAAGATTTAGAAAGCACGTCTGTGATACCTGCAGCTTCTAAAACCGCACGCATACTACCTCCTGCGATAACGCCAGTACCATGAGCTGCTGGTTTAATCAACACTTTTGCAGCACCTTCTTTAGCTAATTGATCGTGAGGAATAGTACCATGCATGATAGGTACTTTGATTAGATTTTTCTTAGCATCATCGATACCTTTTGTGATTGCTTCTTGTACTTCTTTAGCTTTACCTAGGCCATGACCTACAACACCGGCACCATTACCTACTACTACTAAAGCAGAAAAACTAAACGCACGACCACCTTTAGTAGTTTTCACTACACGGTTGATAGCTACTACTTTTTCTTGTAGTTCTAACTCGTTTGCTTTTACGCGATTAAAATTTTTTGTCGCCATTTTATTATTAATGTAGTAGAAGGTTTCTTATTCTTTCGAGTAGGATGTGAGCTTCTACTGATATTTTTTAAATATTTATTTGGATAATGGCTTTTATTATTTAGCCACTTTGTATTTATTATAGTTTAAGCCCGCCTTCACGTGCACCATCAGCGATTGCCTTTACACGACCATGATATAAATATCCACCACGATCGAATATGCAAATTTCAATGCCTAATTCTTTTGCTTTAGCAGCTATAGTTTTACCTACAGCCATAGATATTTCTACTTTAGTACCAGTTACTGCAGCTAAGTCTTTTTGACGCGAGTTAGCAGAGGCTAAGGTAGTTCCTGTGGTATCATCTATTAGTTGAGCATAAATATCTTTATTGCTACGAAATACTGACAAACGTGGTTTGCTAGCAGTGCCGCTTATTTTGCTGCGAATTCTCCAGCGAAGTTTTTGACGGCGTAATGTTTTTTGATCTGTTGCCATTTTACCTTTAGTTTTTACGGGCTTCTTAAAAAAAATTAGAAGAGCTACCGATAATTTTTGGAGTGCAAATGTAATCAATGTTTTCTAATAAATCAGTAATTTAAAATTATTTTTTATTTTTTTGTGACACTTTATTTTAAAACACCTCATTTACCTTAGCTCATTCTGCTTAAAAAAACACTTAAAAACGGTAATCTTTTACTAGCAATATTTGAATTCTACTTTATCTTTCATTACTTCAATTAATGTGCTTTTGTGTAACACATTAAATAGTTATCCTGTAATGCTTAAATTCAAAAGTTGAAATTCAACAATCTTTTTACCTTTACCGTATCATGATGATTGAAGTTTTAAAATCAAAAATACACCGTGTAAAAATCACTGAAGCCAACTTACATTATATTGGTAGTATTACGATTGATGAAAATCTGATGAAAGCTGCCAACCTTATTGAAGGAGAAAAGGTACAGATAGTCAATATAGATAATGGAGAACGCTTGGAAACTTATGTAATAAAAGGTACTAGAGGCTCAGGTATTATCTGCATGAATGGCCCTGCAGCCCGTAAAGTATCCGTTGGAGATACTATCATTGTCATCGGATATGCCCACATGGATTTCGAAGAAGCTAAGAAATTTAAACCTTCCATTATATTCCCTAAAAAAGACAATAAACTCTAATGGCTGGCAAGAAAAAGCTTCTGACCATTGCTCAATATGTATTCTTTTTTGGACTAGCCGCCTTATTGATAGGATGGCAATATGGAAAGCTTACAGAAGAAGATAAGGCTCAAATAACTGTTGCTTTTGAACAAGTAAATCAACGTCTATGGCTGGCAATCCCTGTAGTAATTGTCGGTTTACTATCTCACTATTTTAGAGCACTTCGCTGGAAACTCTTATTAGAACCTCTACATCTTAAACCTAGAACTATTACCATTACTCTTGCTGTTATCATTGGCTATTTGGTGAATTTGTTATTACCTCGTATGGGCGAAGTAGCCCGCTGTAGTATTTTGGCTAAATATGAAGATGAACCCGTTGACCTTATCGTAGGAACGATTGTAGCCGAACGCTCATTCGATATGATTTGCTTAATAGCTATAACCATCACCACTTACTTGTTACAGATGGATGTGGCCAATGCCTATATTGCTTCACAAGGAAGTCAATTAAATATTTCGGGCAATGCCATTTTGGGTATCTTGTTTTTACTACTCATCATCACTGCTTTGTTTATCTTCATTTATAAACGCTCCAAACAAACTAAAATTGGCGCTCTTATAAAAGGTTTAGGTCAAGGTATTATATCCATATTCAGAATGAAACGATGGGGTTCTTTTCTCATCTATACTGTACTTATCTGGGGATGTTATTTATTATTGATAGTTATTGGATTTAAAGCATTGGAAGCTACATTACATCTTGGATGGCTTGAAGCTTTATCTGTATTGGTATTTGGGAGTATCGGTATGATTGTTACCCCTGGTGGAATAGGTGCCTATCCTCTTGCAGTACAAGGTGTGTTAGCTACAGTATATGATATCAATAAAAACTTTGCATTAGCA
>CALMXV010000317.1 GCA_937871155.1 uncultured Taibaiella sp.
CGGTTGCAAGATACAGTAAAGAAAACAGGAATGACGGACTGAACTAAATAAAAACCACTTACAAAATATTTGCAAAGAAAAATTACCCTCCACCGAATCATCATGATAAAAACTAAAGGCAACTTTATATTTTTATGCCGTTTTGCAACAAAACCAACCATACGATGTAGTGATTATTGGCAGCGGCTTAGGAGGCTTGCTCTGCGCCACCCTATTAGCCAAAGAAGGAATGAAGGTCTGTGTGTTGGAGAAAAACAAACAATATGGCGGTTGCTTACAAACCTTTGCCTTGCAAAAACAAGTATTTGATAGCTGTGTACATTACATAGGCGGCTTAGGCGAAGGCCATCCCTTGAACCGGCTATTTACCTACATAGGCATCATGGACAAACTGACCTTGAAAGCCTTTGACCCAAACGGTTTTGACCGTATCTGCTTTGGCAAAGAAGCTACAACATATCCTTTAGCCATAGGCAGCGAAAACTTTATCGAGCAATTGACCTCCTACTTCCCACAAGAACGTGAAGCACTAAGAAATTATATAGAAGAGATTCGCCATGTAGGAAATCATTTTCCTCTGTATCGGCTTCGCATGGGTGATGCTCAAGAAAAATCAATTGTTTCCGGAAAAGAATTGACAGCAACGCTTCATCAACTGACCAACAACCCACGCTTACAACAAGTGCTTTTAGGCAACAACCTGCTTTATGCCGGAATGAAAGGCAAAACCCCTTTTTATCAACATGCTTTAGTTTCGGAAAGCTATATCCATAGTGCTCATAAAGTGCTACCGGGCAGTTCTCAAATCACCAAATACTTGATGCAAGAGCTGAGGAGTATGGGAGGAGAACTTTTCCATAGTACAGAAATCAGCCAGCTTGTTACACACAACGACTGCATAGAATATGCTACTACCAAGGAGGGGCTAAGGTTTTATGGGAAGCAGTTTATTGCCAATATCCATCCGGAACGGGTCGTAAACTTATTAGATACACCTCTTATAAAACCGGTCTATCGCAAAAGAATTCAGCAGCTACCACCCACTATATCTCCGTTTATGGTGAACCTTGTGCTACGCCCTGCTACTATTCCAATGCAACATTATAATACCTATTGGCATCTTAAAGACGATGCCTTGGCAGCTATAGACTATCTACCAGATGAATTCCCTGCAACCTATGCCGCTTACTATACCGAAAGTACCACTCATAAAGGCTATGCTGAAAGTGTCTCATTGCTTACTTATATGCATGCAAGCGAAGTGGCACCTTGGGCAGCTACCTATAATACCACACAGGACAAAAACGATAGAGACCATCGCTACCAAGACTTTAAAGCTTTAAGAGCTGCACAATTAATCCAACGGTTTGAAGAGCGCGTACCGGGCATTCAGCAACATATCATGGCACAAAGTGCTGCCACCCCTTTGACCTTTAGAGATTATACAGGCACACCACAAGGAGCACTTTATGGAATTCAAAAAGACGTAGGCAACCCAGCAGCCACTACCATAGCTACCCGCACCAAACTAAACAACCTACTCCTCACCGGACAAAACATAAACCTACACGGAGTGCTAGGCGTCAGCCTCACAGCAATAGCTACCTGTGCAGAACTGCTGGGTATGGAATATATCTTAGAGAAGATAAAAAACTAGTGATACGATGATTAATAACTAAATTTTTTTTCTGTGTTATATTTTTATAAAGTATTTTTTTAAAATATAAGTTTGTGGAAGGGAGGAGAACTTGTGTATATTGGGGAATAACAGGCACCGACCCACGAGCACCGTACAAAAACCAACAATCTGCCAAATTTCAACTTCTAACATACCAATCAATCAGTATTAAAATTGTAAATTTGAACCATATAACATATTAAGAAATAAGGATGACTAAAAATAGAATTGCAAAGCCGTTTTTAAAATGGGCAGGAGGGAAAACGCAACTCATATCAGAGATTGAAAAATCATTGCCAAATAAAATCGTAAATAAAAAATTCACTTACATTGAGCCCTTTGCAGGAAGTGGAGCAGTTTTATTTTGGATGCTTAACAATTTTCAAAACCTTGAAAAAGCTGTCATAAACGACATTAATGAGGACTTAATAAATACTTACAAAACCATAGCTTCAAGTCCAAAAGAACTGATTTCTATTCTTCAAATCCTACAAGACGAATTTCACGGACTTGAAGGAAAAGACGAAGAAAAAAAGGAATATTACTACTCAAAAAGAGAGCTTTACAACAAAAGAAAAGAAGAACAAAGCGGACAAGCCGCTTTGTTTATTTTTCTCAATCGGACTTGTTTCAACGGACTTTACAGAGTAAACCGTAAGAACGAATACAACGTGCCAATGGGTAGTTACAAAAGACCGACCATATGCGACAAGGAAAATATTTTGGCAGTGAGTCAAGCTTTGCAGAAAGTGGAAATTCTTTGTGGAGATTACGAAGAAACTCTGAATTTCGCTGACAACAACACGCTGTTTTATTTCGACCCACCATATAAACCGTTAAGCGAAACTTCGAGTTTCAACTCTTACGCAAAAGACGAGTTTAATGATAGCGAACAAGTTCGCCTAAGAGATTTTTGCAATAAACTTGACATCTTAAATCACACTTGGATTTTAAGTAATTCGGACGTGAAAGGAAAAGATGCAAACGATAATTTCTTTGATGATTTGTATTCTGACTTCAACATACAAAGAGTAGATGCAAGAAGAAGCATTAATGCCAATCCTGAAAAATTTTATTTGGGCGTTCCCCTATCGGGTCGGGCTATCCGTTCCAAGTCCTCACTTCGCTGCGGGCTTTCCACTACTATCCCTAACGCAACTTACTGCCAATAATGAACTTATCGTTTAATAAAAAACTTGCAGAAGGTTATCAAAGCAATTCTCAAATAGCAAGGGTTCTAACAGAAAATTGGGTTCTTGCAAATTCTTATTGTCCAAGTTGTGGAGATTTACCTCTAAGTGATTTTGAAAATAATAGACCTGTTGCAGATTTTTATTGCAAGAAATGTTCAGAAGAATTTGAGTTAAAAAGTAAAGGTGGAAAACTCACAAATACAATTACAGATGGTGCATATTCTACAATGATTGAAAGAATTTGTTCTGAAAATAATCCAAATTTTTTCTTTCTAACTTATTCTAAAAATTGGACTGTCAATGATTTCTTGATTATTCCTAAGCAATTTTTTACAGAAGAAATAATAATCAAAAGGTCACCCTTGGCTCCAACAGCAAGAAGAGCAGGATGGGTTGGATGCAATATTGATATTTCTAAAGTTGCAGAATCGGGAAAGGTGTTTTTAGTAAAAAACGCCAAAGTAATTGACCAAGAAATTGTTAAGCAATCTTTTAATAAAACTTTATTCTTAAGACAAAAGTCAATTGATGCCAAGGGGTGGATTTTAGATGTTATGAAATGTATTGACGAAATAAAATCCGATGTATTTAACCTTGATGAAGTCTACGCTTTTGAGAAAAAACTTAAGCTGAAATATCCTAACAATAATTTCATTAAAGATAAAATCAGACAGCAACTGCAATTGTTACGTGATAAAGGAATAATTGAGTTTGTTGGTCGTGGAAAATATAAAAAGATTCAATATGGAAACATTTAAAATTGAAGTTCAAGAGTTCTTATCAAGAATTATTGAAGTTCAAGCCAACTCAAGCGATGAAGCTATCTCTAAAGTTCAAGAAATGTATAGGAACGAAGAAATTGTTTTAGACAGTGAAGACTTTGTTTCAACTGAAATTGACATATTTCCCAAGAAAGAAATTATAAGCTTTGACTTACTTTCAAATGGAAGCAATTTTTATATGGTAGAAGGTGACAATATCACTTTTTGGGGTAAGGATATTGATTCAAAGGTGGCAAAAATAACTCCAGAAGTTTTAATTCTAATTTCTGATAATGAAATTCCTTTGAATGAACCTTGTGAACTTGTTGATGAAGTCGATTATAAAATACTTTTACTTCTTTACTAT
>CALMXV010000318.1 GCA_937871155.1 uncultured Taibaiella sp.
GGTTTGCGAAAGGATTATTATCCGGACCATTCCGATGGTATTTTGATGATTAAAAAAATTAAACCATAAAGCAATTATTATACAACATCCATGAAAGAATTGAAACTTATCATCCTATTAGGAATATTTCTTCCTAATCTAGTATGGTCTCAGACTGAAAATAAATCATCTAAAGCGAATGCCTATATAGCAAAATATCGACACTTAGCCGTTCAGGAGCAAAAACGCTCCGGAGTTCCGGCATCGATTACCTTAGCACAAGGCATTCATGAAACCAACGCTGGCGCAAGTGAATTGGCTGTATTTGCCAACAATCACTTTGGTATTAAATGCAAAAAAGAATGGACCGGAGAAACCTATACCTATACCGATGACCGCCCTGATGAATGTTTTAGAAAATATACTACGGATAAAGAATCTTACAAAGACCACTCCGACTACCTTAAAAATAGTAAACGTTACGAAGCTCTTTTTCGCTTGGACCCTACCGACTATAAAGGCTGGGCACATGGACTAAAACGTTGTGGCTATGCAACCAACCCTCGTTATGCTCCTATACTGATTAAAACTATTGAAGACTATAACCTTCAGCAATACACCCTTGTTGCTTTAGGAAAAACCACAATGCCTAATGATATAGCCACCACAGAAACAAAACTTACTACCTCGCCACCCAAAGAAGTAGTGCCTACAATGGATGCGCCTACTCCACAAGCCAAAGACACGTTCCCCAAAACTACTTCGAATCAAAAAAAAATGATCGTAACGGACGGTGACTATAAATTTATCATGATTAAAAACTCGGAAAAGCCCGCCTATGGACAAACCGTAATCGTCAATGGATTGAAAGCTTTTTACGCACCTAAAGATGCCGGATTATTAAAAGATGCCATTAATTACAACATTCGTTATGCTCGACTTTTAGAACTCAACGATCTTCCAGATGAACCCTTAGAAGCCGATATGTTTATCTACTTAGAAAAAAAGAATTCTAAAGGTAGTGGCTTATACCATGTGGTAAAACCTGGAGAAACCATGCTGCAAATAGCACAATATGAAGGGATCGTTTTAAGAAACCTGCGTCAAATTAACAAGCTCAAAGACAATGAAGAACCGGTAAGTGGCACCTTATTGCACCTTCAAGATCTCATCGATCTAAAACCAGACGTAATTGTAAAGAAAAAAGAAAACAAACAAGAGGCTTTTGTAGGCTATGAGGCAACTCCAGTTCCACAAGGTCAATCTCGAATGCGCTCCGGTTATATCAGTAAAAAGGAAATTGAAGCCTCTTCTAATAAAGAACGAACCACCACCAAAAAACAAGAACCGATTACTCCAAAAGAAGAAGTCGTAGAAGTAGCTACTACAGTCACTACCATTCCCACTCCTCCTCCAACTCCTATAGAAGCACCTAAAGACATAGTTGTAAAAGAAACTCCTCGCTCTATTACACCCAAAGTAGAAGCAATGGCTACAGCTAAAGAAGAAACGAAAACAATTGTCGATACCGTAGCTAAAGCTTTACCACCTGCTACTGATGATGAAATTCTTGTTAAGAAAGCACCAGATGTGGTTGAGGAAATAAAGACAGTGGAAACTACAAGGACAACCTCTATTGCAGCGCCCACCCTTGCAGTAAAAGAACCCGTGGTGGAAAAGTCTGTAGCTGAAACCAACTCAAAAGAAGCAACCCTAAAAAAAGAAACAACTGCTCCAATTACGGAAGCAACTAGCGAAATAGCAGTAGCCGCACCTATCTTAGCCGACACTACTACACCACCACCGGTTGAAGAACTAGTAAAAGAAGAAGAACAAGCCCCCCCTCCTATAGAAGAGCCTAAAGATGAGTACGACCGACTAAAACAACGTTTAGATAAAGCCGTGTATGCAAGCAACAAAACTGCTAAAACGAAAACCGCTACCACAACGACCTCAACACCGATACCGCCTACTCCTCCAGCTACCACTATGGCTACAAATGAACCGGTTTATTACACTGTACAAAAAGGAGATAATGCTTTTGGCATAGCTAAAAAACATAACATCACTATGGGGCAACTCAAAGAATGGAATAAACTTGACTTTAGTGAAATCAAAGTAGGACAAAAGCTACGAGTAAAATAAAATCATACGCTATGAAAATAACCGTACACGATAAAGTGTTCAAACCGTTTATTGACCAAGTACGTATTGCAGAGCGTGTAAAAGAATTGGCAGCTCGCATCGATGCAGATTACCAAGGTAAGCAACCTTTGTTCTTAGCCATCTTAAATGGCTCCTTCATTTTTGCTGCCGATATTTTCAAATGCATCACCATAGAAGCAGAAATATCTTTTATCAAACTTGCATCGTATAAAGGCACGAGTTCTTCCGGTCATGTGATTACAGCAATCGGCTTGGAAGAAAACTTACGCGACCGTCATATCATTTTATTAGAAGACATTATCGACACCGGCAAGACACTTCATTCCTTTTTACCCGAGCTGCTTTTGCGCCAGCCGGCATCTATTAAGATTGCTTCTTTCTTGTCAAAACCGGAAGCCTTACAATACCCGGTGCAAGCAGACTATGTAGGTTTTGAAATTGCTAATCAGTTTGTATTAGGCTATGGGCTTGACTTTGATGGCTTAGGACGAAACTTACCCGAGCTTTATATTTTAGACGAAACCGATTCCTCCTCCTAGTCTATTTTTAAAACTAGAAGAGCGAAACAACTAGTAAGCGATTTAAAAATGACCACAATACCCAATACGGTTTGGTACCTTTCTACTTGTGATACCTGCAAGAAATTGATAAAAGAATGTTCTTTGGAGCAATATGATTTTGTATTTCAAGACATCAAAA
>CALMXV010000319.1 GCA_937871155.1 uncultured Taibaiella sp.
TCCATTGAACTACACAGCCCTATTTTTAATGCGCAAATATCTATTACGAACATCATTTCTCCAACAGAAAAAACTAAGGTTTTTATTTTGGATACCAGCTTTGGCACTACTATGAAACATCCGTTGCGACGCTCCATTCATCGTTCTGTACTTCTAGCAGCAAGGTGACTACTACTCCAAAAAATCAAAAAAGCTATTTGCTCTCTTTTTTCTGAAAAGCAACCCTTAGCAATGCGGCACTCCATGCGGACATACCGCCCACCAAACCTCCTATCAAGGCAGCTACACCCATAAATAAATACGGATTATTAAGAGTAAACAAGGAAGCCATTCTAGTTGAAAGAATATGCTGATTGAAGTAATCTGTAACTAATGCTATACCCATCCATAAGAAAAAAATAGCCACAAAACCTGCAAGAAATGCCTTACCCGATGAAAGTTTAAAATTAAGTGCCACTACAAAACATACCACACCAATTCCCCACCAAGGGAGTGCATTGATGTTACTAGCTACAAAAGCAACTACCGCCATAAGAAAAGTTGCCCATAAGAAACGATTCATCTTTCGAAGTTACTGCATCTGCACCAATTTTGTAGGCTCTATATTCGCATTCCGTATAGACACCTGACGGGCTACAGCACCGGCTACTTTAATAAAAGCTTCTTTAGAAATAGGTTCGTCATCCACCATTGACGGGATACCGGTATCACCTCCTTGCTGAATACTTTGTACAATAGGCACTTCCCCTAAAAATTCAATTTCAAATTGCTCCGCCATGCGCTTCGCTCCATCTTTACCAAATAGATAATATTTATTTTCCGGCAACTCCGCTGGTGTGAAAAATGCCATGTTTTCCACTACCCCTAAGATAGGTACATTGATTTGTGGTTGTTTCAACATCACTATTGCTTTCTTGGCGTCTGCAGCAGCTACTGCTTGAGGCGTTGATACTACAACTGCACCGGTTACAGGTATTGTTTGCACTAAAGTCAAATGGATATCGCCAGTGCCAGGTGGCATATCAATCACTAAATAATCTAAGTCATCCCATTTTACATCAGAGATAAACTGTTTTAATGCTGAACTTGCTTGAGGTCCTCGCCAAATGATTGCTTGCTTTTCATCCACCAACAAACCAATAGACATAGCTTTAATTCCAAATTTCTCTATGGGTACAATCATTCCTTTTCCATTCACATCCGTCATCAAAGGTCTTTCGCCTCTGATACCTAACATGATTGGAATTGAAGGCCCATAAATATCCGCATCCAACAACCCAACTTTTGCACCTTCATTTGCTAAGCCTAAAGCAAGGTTTACGGCTACAGTAGATTTCCCTACACCTCCTTTACCGGATACTACAGCTATAATATTTTTAACTCCAGGCAATACAGCTTTATTATCTTTTCTGTTCGTATTTACTTTTGAAGTAAG
>CALMXV010000320.1 GCA_937871155.1 uncultured Taibaiella sp.
ACCAAATTTATTTTCAACTTTCTTCAAAAAAATTATTCGACAAAGAAGAAGGCATTGTAGTGTATGGCCTATCTGACAGTCGTTTCAACCTATTTCATAAATATGATAGTGGTATTCTCTCTTTACAGGTGCTTCAAAATCATTTCCTATTTTTGAGACATGCAATATTGGCTTGTAAAATCAGAACCATTTAAATATAGCTGGGATCAGTTTCTGAAAGATGGTAAAACATTTTGGGATGGTGTACGCAACTATGCTGCACGTAACAATCTAAGAGCAATGAAGAAGGGAGACAAGGTTTTCTTCTATCACAGCAACGAAGGTTTGGAAATAGTAGGCCTTGCAGAGGTTGTAAAAGAACATTACAAAGACCCTACTACCGCTGATACTAATTGGGTGGTGGTAGATTTGAAACCTTTAAAAACTTTACCGCAACCTATTACTTTAGCTACCATAAAAGCCACTAAGGAACTTGCTGACATGGATTTAGTAAGGCTCTCTCGCTTATCGGTAGGAAGTGTAAAGGAAAAAGAATATAAGCTACTGATGAAGATGGGCGGACTGAAGTAAAAAACAAGCTTCATAGATATTTAAAAGATGAATGGTGCCAACGCCACTGAAGCTTTATAGTAGCAATACTGCTGACACCCCAAAAAAGAACTTTAAATTTAAGCAACAACGGCTGAAAAACATTTTGATGTTTATCAATTGCCAATTTATTTTGTAACATGGAGCGTAACGATTTGTTTATACTAGCTGAGAAATGGGTGAATGAAACGAAAAGCAATATTTTTCTAACGGGTAAAGCTGGTACTGGAAAAACAACCTTCTTAAAGCACATAAAAGAAACCACACATAAAAATGCTGTGGTGCTAGCGCCTACTGGTATTGCTGCTATCAATGCAGGTGGTAGTACCTTACATTCTTTTTTCCGTTTGCCTTTTGGCACCTTTATTCCTACGCAAAGTGCTCCAGATGACAATGAAAAAGTAATTACGGCTAGCAGTTTGCCTTCGTTGATTCGATACACCAAGCAACATATACAACTGATCAGAACACTAGAGTTACTAATAATTGATGAGGTGAGTATGGTACGTGCTGATGTACTGGACATGATAGATTTAATACTAAAACGAGTTCGCCATGCAGCACATTTGCCTTTTGGTGGTGTACAGGTCCTTTTCATAGGGGATATGCATCAACTACCTCCGGTGGTGAAAGAAGCAGAGGCACGTTTACTAGATACGTATTATGCAAGTCCTTATTTTTTCGATAGTCAAGTATTGAAACACGAGGCCCCTGTAATGATCACTTTGGAGAAGGTATATCGGCAGCAAGAAGAAAATTTTTTATCACTGCTTAATGAGCTACGGCATAATACTCTCTCCCCGGAAAGCTACCAATTACTATTACAAAAAATAACCTCGACACCGCCAAATGACGATAGCTATATTACTCTGACCTCACATGTGGCTATGGCGGATAAAATGAATGAACTTTCGATGCAACAACTAGCAACGCCTTCGGTAACGTTTCAAGCAAACATAGAAGGAGATTTCCCAGAATTTAGCTTCCCCGCAGCTACAACGCTATCATTGAAAGTAGGCGCTAGAGTGATGTTTATTAAGAATGACCCTGACAAACAATACTTCAATGGTAAGACAGGCAAGATAATCAGTATTCAAAAAGAACAGCTACAAGTGCGGTGTGATGATGGAAAACAAGTGAATGTATCGGCTACATCTTGGCATCATGTAAAATATGCTACAAATGAGACAACGGGTGCTATCGAAGAAGTGATACTTGGAAAATTTTGGCAGATACCCTTACGTTTAGCATGGGCAGTAACTATACATAAGAGTCAGGGACTGACCTTTGACAAAGTCATCATTGATGCTGAAAAATCTTTTGCTTCGGGACAGGTATATGTAGCCCTTAGCCGTTGTAAAACTTGGGAAGGCATTGTATTGTTGAGTAAGATAAAACCAGAATCACTGATGACTGATTTTAAAATAATAGCTTTTAGCGAAAAATCTTGGCAACAGGAACAATTGGAAAAATGCTTACCGGCACAACAACACAGTTTCCAAGCAGAAAAAATTTTAGAAACATTTGACCTAAGTGCTTGGAAAAAACAAGCAGCCGCACTGCAAAGAGCTGTATTAGAATTTGAACATTCCTTATCAAATGAAACGAAAGACTACCTAAAACAACTTGCAAACGACTTACTAAAGCTTCATGATGTAGCTTATAAATTCAATCATCAACTTCAGCAGCTTGTCAATAATCAAGTGGCACTGGAAGAAAATACTACTTTACAAATTCGAATTAAAGAAGCATCTGTATATTTCTCTAAAACTAATAAAGGTTCGGTTGTTGACTCTCTTGAATCGCTTCCGGACGCACCAGACAATGCGTTATATGCCAAACAACTTTTAGCACAATTAGAAGTCATCCGTGAATCATCATTGCTTCATCAATCATTATGGGAAGTATTTGCTGGCGGCTTTAGCACTTCCATTTATCAAGCTACAAAAGCAAAGACGCTTCAAGAGCTCTCAAAACTAAAGCCCTTGAAATGGGGAAAAAGCACTACTCAAAAAAATGCTGTTGCAAAAGTGGGTAGTCACCAAAGCTTGCTACAAGACCTTAAAATTTGGAGGGCGGAAACCGCTGCAACTCTTGGCGTAGAGCCTTATCGTATATTAAGCAATAAAGCTATTGATGGTATTGTTGCACAGCTTCCTCTCAATAAAAAAGCTTTGATGACTGTGCATGGGATCGGTGCTAAAAAAACAAAAGACTATGGTGATAAGCTTCTAGAAATCATTGGCGCTTATCAAACCCTATTACCTGAACTTGACTTTGAAGAACAACCTAACAAGAAAACTAAAGAAAAAGGGATTAGTGGCACCTACCAAGACACTCTAGTGCTTTACCAATCGGGTATGGATATGGCTGCCATTGCGACCGCTAGAAATTTAACCAAAGGCACTATCGGTTCTCATTTTTATAAACTTATTTTAGAGAAAGCAATCTTCCTTAGAGACGTACTTAATGAAGCAAAAGAACAAGCTATAAGGACGGTACTTGAAGAGGTAGTTGACGAGATGAACTATTTATCCCTAGCAAAAGAACAACTAGGTGATGCCTATGAATACCACGAAATAAAATGGGTTTTAGCCCAGCTACAATTGGAAAAAGAAGCTTGATATATTCCAAAAAATGTTTCTGAATCCTTTTATTACTTTTGCAATCCTCAATTGAAAAAACAGTATGATTACAATAAACGCAAAATCTCTCGACCTTGCCGCGTTTGAGCGAATAGTTTTACAAAAAGAAACCCTACATCTCGATGCTGCTTCTATCCAAAATGTAGTTGACAGCTATGAATTTTTAGCAGCATTTTCTGACGATAAGCTTATCTATGGTATCAATACCGGCTTTGGTCCTATGGCACAATACCGAATTGATGATGCCGACCGTAAAAAACTTCAATACAACTTGATTCGTAGCCATAGCTCTGGCATGGGTCAAATCCTTCCGGAGCAGCAATGTCGTGCTACTTTATTAGCTCGCATGAATACATTACTACTTGGCTATAGTGGTGTGCATGTAAGCACCATTAACCTCATGGTGAACTTAATAAATGCTGAAGCATACCCTTGCATCTATGCACATGGTGGCGTGGGTGCCAGTGGTGATTTGGTACAGTTGGCGCATCTTGCATTAGGATTAATAGGAGAAGGAGAGTTTTGGTTTAAAGGCGAAATCGTAAAAGCAAAAACAGTTTTTGAAACATTACAATTACATCCTCTAGAAGTTCATATCCGTGAAGGGTTAGGACTTTTAAATGGCACTTCTGCGATGACGGGGATAGGAGCAATCAATGTACTTCATGCTCGTAAACTTATCACAGGACAAATTCTGTTTTCATTAATGGTGAATGAAATCATGCAAGCCTATGACGATCATTTTTCGGAAGAACTAAATAGTGTAAAACTCCATCCAGGACAGCAAATGGTGGCTAAAGCTATGCGTGCTATCTCTAAAAAAAGTGGTTTACTAAGAAAGCGTCATGAACATTTATACGATAAAAAAGTTACGGAGCATGTAATAGAAGATAAAGTTCAGGAGTATTATTCCCTTCGATGCGTGCCTCAAATTCTAGGTCCCGTTTATGATACTATTGAAAACACTGCACGTGTTATTACCGGTGAGTTAAACTCGGTAAATGACAATCCAGTTATTGATAAAGAGCATAAAAATATTTTTCACGGAGGTAATTTCCATGGCGACTATACTGCTTTAGAAATGGATAAATTAAAAATTGCTATCACTAAGCTTTCCATGCTCGCTGAAAGACAATTGAATTTTTTACTCAATCATCATTTGAATAAAAAGCTTCCCCCATTTATCAATATGGGTCAGTTAGGTCTCAATTTCGGCATTCAAGGGATGCAATACCCTGCGGTGAGCAATGTAGCCGAAAACCAAACACTAAGCAACCCAATGTATATCCATAGTATCTCCAACAACAACGATAACCAAGACATCGTAAGTATGGGATGCAATGCAGCTCAAATGTGTGCTCGCGTAATTGAAAACACCTTTGAAGTACTATCAGTACATGCTTTAGCCATCATTCAATCTATAACTCATCTTGGTTATCAAGATAAATTATCACCGGCTACAAAATGGATGTATGATGAATTAAGTGCCTTAACACCTGCCTTTACTGAAGATGAAAGCTCCAACGAACGTTTCTTAAAAATCAAAAATTGGTTGATGGAAACCGAAGTTGGCGATAAGATGAAAGCCTTGCTAGGCTTTGATAGCTGGCAATTAGTGGAAATTCCGAATCATCAGTAATCGATAAAATATTTAAAAAAACAACGGGTAATAGCAGATAAACTATTACCCGTTTTCATTTAGGCTACAGAAATTAAGCTACCGCGCTCCGGGTCGTTGACGACAGTAACAGCAGTACTTATTTGTTCTTTCAATTCGTCAAGGTGTGTTATGATGCCTACGATTTTATTTTCTTTATTAAGGTTGGATAAAGTTTCAAAAATGACACTAACGGATTCCGGGTCTTGAGTACCAAAGCCTTCATCAATGAAAAAGAAATTCCTATCTGACTTGGCAATTGTTTGTACACTTTCTGCAAGTGCTAAAGCCAGCGACAAAGAAGCTTGAAATAGTTGACCTCCTGATAATGTTTTCACACTCCTATGCCTTCCTTCGTTAAGATAGTCGAGCACTTCAAAGCTGTTGGCTTCATTGATTTGTAGGCTCAGTCGGTTGCGTGTCATTTTCTGAAAACGAACATTCGCTTGCTCACAAAGCTGCCTTAGATAAACGGAGGAAACATATTGAACAAAGCCGGCGCCTTTAAACAAAGTTTTTAACAATTTGATGTTCTCTGCCCGTCTTGATAATACATCATGTTTGATAATTAAAACTTGCTTTAGTTCCCATTCTGTTTCCATTTGCTCCAAAGTGGCTTTCTGTGTGATGTATTGTTCATACAGTTGATTATATTGTAGTCTAAGTGCAGATAGTTTTTCTTCTACTTGTTGTAATAAAGCTTCACTAAACTCGGTGTTTTGAAGCTTGGCTTGTAGAATATTAATACTTGTCTTGGTGGCTTCCAATTGTATTTGATAATCCTTTAGTTTTTTGCGTGATGCTTCACCTATATTCGTCAGTGTCAATTGAGCTTTCAACTCTTCTATAGATGCTAAGTTTTCGTTTACAATACTGGCTTCCAATGAGGCTTGCAATGAATTTTTAGTAGCTTCTTGTTCTTCCTTTTGCTGAGTTAATAGTGTTAGCTGCGCATTATAAGTAGTCATTTTTTTAGCAGCTTCATCTCGTTTTGATTGTAACTCTTTAAATCTTGTTTCAAGTTTTGTAAGCGAAAGTTGCTGATGATTGTGCATAGCTAGCACTTCATCTTTTGTGTTGTTTTTAAAAGCTTCAAACTCCAGATGCTTTAAGTTGGAAAGAAATGATTGCAACAAAGTCTTTCCTTCGTTTTCTTTGAGTCTTAATTCTTCTATTCTAAGTCTGTATTTTTCAATCGTCGCTTGTATAGCTTCTTTATTTCTTCTACACTGTTCAAGTTCTTGAGTATTCGTTTCTATCAAAGCGGCTAATTGTTGAGCATCTAATTTCATTTGCTCAAAATCTTTATAGTCATCTGCATTAAAATCATTCCAAGAAAATGCTTCACGATGCGCTTCTTTGGCTTGATGGTTTTGGCTGAGGCGTTGTTGTTCCTCTTGAAGTACTTGCTGATAAAAAGAAAGTTTTTCTTTTTTTGCACTCACATTTGCTTGTTTCTTTATGAGTAGGTCTTTGGATTTTTCTAAGTCTTTTATTGTTTGTTTTAGTTGCTTCAAGATACTTGTTACGTCTTCGCTTTGTAAGATATTGGGGTGCTCTAAGGCTCCACATAAAGGACAGGGGCAGCCATCTTGCAAGTCATGCACATAGGCTTTCAATTTCTCTTGCACTTCTGCTTGACTTTGTTGTTCGGCAAAATGCTGGAGTTGTTTTTCAAAGTCTTGTAATTGCAACTTACAATCCTCATCAAAGCTATCGAGATTCACTTGATGGCTCTTGAGTTCTTGAAGCACTTCATCAATCGAGGTTTGATGTTTAGCTATTTGTTGATGGCATTGTGTAGTAATATTTTCAAGTGATATCAATTGTTGATACCAAGCTTCGGCCGCAATAAAACTTTGAGCATTGATACCTTCTCGCTTTAACTGCTGTAACGCTTCATCTTTTTCTTTGATCTCCTTTTGAAGTTTATTTAAATTATTTTCAGCACTCTCTACTTCTATTTTTCCTTTTGCTAAGCGAGCGGTAGCGTCTTCTACGTCTTTTATTTTTTCTAGTATTTTGCTTATGGTTGTTAAGTCATCCAGCTCTTGTTGCTTCTGCTGCCAAAGGTCCATCTCAGGTGCAAGCGTTAATAATTCCTCTTCAATAGTTTTAAAATCTTCAGTGCTTTGTTGCTTATCTTTTTCTACTTGCCTAAGATTGACAGTGACAACCTGTAATGCTGTGTTCGCTCTATCATAATCCTGTAAAGCACTTCGGAAGCGTTGAGTTAATCGGTCAAATGTTTCTATGGATTGTTGTATTTGCAGCATGGTATCCTCTTGAGTTTTCAGTTCGTTCAATTCCTTTTCCTTTCTTGCTAGCTGCACATAATCTCCTTCTAGTTGTTTTAGTTTATTAATGCGTTCTTGAGTTTTTTCTAGTTGTTCGCGAGCGTGATTGGTTATTGAATGGCTCTCTGTTACTGATTGTTTCAATTGCTTCAATGCGCCTTCAGATACAGCTTCCAAGCCTTCAAGTTTTCCGATAAGCATATCCAACTCTCTAGAATTTTTCCTTTCAATCACTATAACATTGTCTTGTAAATCGTAATGATGTAAATGAAAAATCTCTTTCATCATCCTCGTCCTATCCGCTGGCACCAACTCAAGGAACTCTTTAAATTGCCCTTGAGGGATGATAATGGTGCTTTTAAAATTTGCATAGTTTAAGCCTATGATTTTAGTAGCATCGGTATGCTCTAATGGCACCCAATTTCCTTCGATACATTCATAAAAAATAACGGTTGTTGGCTTTACCTCTTCAAACTTACTGCCATGACGTTTGAACTCTCTTACGGCACGATAAAGTTTTTGCTCATAGTTGTAAAATTCAAAATCAATATAGATACGATTCGATTTTAAGTTCATCATATTATACCCTCTACTATCCCGTGAATGAAGGCGTTCGGTTTCGCCATAAAGCGCAAAGGTGATGGCTTCTAAGATGGTGGACTTTCCGGAACCTACGGCACCAAAGATGCCAAACAATCCGGAGTGATTGAGGTAGTTAAAATCTAACGTTTGTCTTTCTTGGTAAGAGTAAAGCCCTTCTAGTGTCAGTTTATTCGGCAGCATCTTCTTGGTTTAATAGTTCTTGAAAAAGGGATAGTTGTTCTTCATTAGGCTCTTGACCGGAATTCTTCGATTTGAAATAATCTTTGAACAATGAAAGTATGTCTTGACTAAGATTGATAGGCTCCGAATTGGTTCCTTTTGCAGTTAAATTTTTCACCTTGGGTATTAGATGAATGATACCATTATGCGTTTGATAGATGCGCTTTCTTTCTTCTGTACTTATAAATTCAGTCGTCACTAAAGTCAGCTCCACTAAGGCATCTTGATTTTCTGACAACCATCCTATAGCCTCCTCTACATTCGTAAAAGATTTTCTTGCTAATGATTTCCCTCTTTCTAAAGGAATATGTTGTACTACTGCAGGCTGACCAGGAAGGAGGTCTATGATAGCTACGTATTTGGTTTGTCCAGCTTCTGCAAAAGAATAAGCAATCGGAGAACCACTATATCCTACGGGTTGATGCACTCCTACTGAATGATTTCGATGAAGATGCCCCAAAGCAGTGTATTGAATTTGAGATGGAATAGCATCGGTGTAAACTACATCTGCATTGCCAATGTTCAAGGGCTTTTCACCATCCGGCTCTTCTAGCACAGCACCTCCTCGTTGCAGCATATATAGGTGAGTCGTCAAGATATTCACTCCTTGTTCATCACAATATTTATCGGAAAGCTGTGCCCATCTTTTCGATAAGCAATCTTGAAGTGAGGCTTGTTTGTCTTCTCCAAAATATTCTTTCAGCCGTATTTCATTAGCAAAAGCTGTATGTAATAGGCGTATGGGAAATTCAATTTGTGGTAAACGAATTTCAAAAAATCCGGCTTCAGAATGTTGTATAGTCATTCCAGTTTCTAATGTAAAATCAGGGACGATATCGGTAGGATGGCCAATCAAGATAATTCCATTTTCACGAGCCAACACATCTGCTACATTGACTCGATCTGGCGAATCATGATTGCCTGCAATGGCAATAACGGGCACGGTAGCATTTCTTGCAAGTTGCTTCAAGGTTTTATAGAGCAGCTCTGTGGCTTCGTTGGAGGGATTACCGGTATCAAATAAATCTCCGGCTACTATCACCATATCTACCTCTTGAGCAGCAGCTATGGTTACTATTTCTTTCAATACTTCTCGTTGTTCTTCTATGCGACTATAAAAACTTAATCGCTTTCCTAAGTGCCAATCTGCTGTATGTAAAATGCGCATGTTTAATAGTAGTTTTTTAGGAAGAAAGAAACTTTTACAAATTGGTCTGCATTGTATAGACTCAAATACAATCCTTATCATCGTTCCAGTCAGACAACTTCCGATTTGCTCAAATCTAACTTTCACTCGATTCAAAAGCAAAAAATAAAGAGTGGAAACAAAAATTATGTAGAAAATTTTTTAGAGATGCTACCTCCAAAATTGATAGCCTAATAGGAGCATCAAGTAATGAACTTATAGAGTTGTCCGAACAAAAGAGTTGAATGTCACACGGAATTTTAAACAACTTTATCTGCACAACAGCTGCTGGCAAAAGCATCTGGCTTGGCTTTAAAGGCAAATCCCATCCCTAAAATATAACCCATAGCATCGCGTAAGGCTTCATTGCTTTTAAATTGTGGGTTGGTATTGATATCGGCATGCACCTCCATATCTACATCATAGGCTGTAAACAAGTCGCAAAGCTGATAAGCAATTTCAATACTCTTCGCTACCTCTACCAACATTCGTTCTTTAATGGAAAACTGTTGAAGTGTTTTATCATTGCAGATATACATAAAACCTCCACGCTTTTCTCTTAAAAAAACTATCACCGTTGCAAACTCAGTTTCCTTGCCTCGTACCTGAGAGTCGGTGCCAATGCATACTTTCAGCTTATTGCCTGCTACTGTTTCTCTTTTAATTGTAGCTTCTACTGCTTGCAACACCGGCTCTTTGATAATAGTGCCATTAAATGTTCTCCATAACATAAGCTGAAAATTTACATGCTTAAAGTTAGGTACTATCGAGTTTGCAATCGCATATTGAGTGAAAGTCATGCGAACTTATGCACATTTTATGCACCTATTTTTAATAACCGAACTCTACTACCTTTGCCCCTTTAAATCGACAAGCCAACATGGAACAAAAGCATCCAAGAGATACTTACAATATCATGAACGAAATTGTATTACCCAATGATACCAACACTTTAGGAAACCTCATGGGTGGGCGTTTGCTACACTTAATGGATATTAGTGCTGCGATATCTGCTATGCGCCATTGCAATCGTCCGGTAGTTACCGCATCAGTAGATAATGTATCGTTCAACCGTCCGATACAGTTAGGCAATCTTGTAATCATTGAAAGCCGCGTATCTCGCTCCTTCAATTCATCTATGGAAGTTTTTTTAAGGGTATGGGGTGAGAATTTACAAACGCAAGAAAAATTTATTACCAACGAAGCCTATTTTACGTTTGTAGCTTTAGATGCACAAGGCAAACCTCAAAAAGTGGAACCTATTTTTCCGGAAACAGAAGAAGACCAAAAAATGTATGATGGAGCTTTACGAAGAAGACAACTTCGCCTCATCCTTGGGGGCAAAATGAAACCGGATGAAGCCGGTGAACTTCGTGCTTTGTTTGTATCATAAACTAGGAGAAGGGTTCAAGTATATCATTATGTTCAAATAAGCAGAGTATCCTCTTCTTATTTGAACATATATGTAATGATTAGTCCTGTTTCTGAAGAAAATATTGCTTAATGGAGCCGCGTCAATACAGGAAATTATTTCCAAGAATTCAAATCTAAGTGTATAGAACAACATTCATATTCTCTACGGTCGTTAGAGGCGATGAGGACTAATCTATTGGCGGCAAATCGCTGCAACCAAACTTGATATTGCTCCACTCCTTTATCATCCAAATTGGTACAAGGCTCATCTAAAAGCAACAAGGGTGTATCTGCAAATAAGGCTTGTGCAAGCTTCACTCGTTGTTTCATGCCGGAGGAATATTCTCCTATCACTTTATCTGCGGCAGCTTCCAGTCCCATTAACGAAATCATTTCTGTGATGGGCATCAAAGGCTTTTTATGTTGAAAATGAAATTTCAAAAACTCCTTCAAGGTCATTTCCTCAATAATATCCATACCAGGAGCGCAATATGATACTAAAGGATAAAGAGTGTTTTCAACTACTTGCTTCTCATTATAGGCATGACTAATCTTACCGACAGAAGGTGCTTGCAACCCTCCAATGACGCGCATCAACGTACTCTTCCCACTTCCATTGGCACCCAATAAAGCATACCGTTGCTGAGAAGAAAATGTAAAATTGATGTTCTTAAAAATCCAATGACGGTAAAATTTCTTACCTACTTGTTCAAGAGATATCTTCATTATGACGACGGGTATAGCCTTTCATGATACCTCTACCTGGTTCACGGATGAATGATAAAATCTCATCTCGCTCATCCGTAACAGGAATTTCAGTTTCTATGATACTAAGGGCTTTTGAAATATTAAAGCCTCTCACAAAAAGAATCCGGTAGATATCTAAGATATGATTGATTTTATCTAAGGTAAATCCTCTGCGTTTAAGCCCTACTGAATTAACCCCAACATAAGATAATGGTTCACGTGCAGCTTTTACGAAAGGTGGTACATCTTTTCTTACTAACGAACCGCCGGTTACAAAGGCATAAGACCCAATACGAACAAACTGCTGTACTGCTGTAAGCCCAGCCAGCACAACGTTATCGCCTACAGTGATGTGCCCTGCCAAGGTAGTATTGTTCGAAAAAATACAGTTGTTGCCAATGATACAATCATGAGCGATATGAGAGTAGGCCATAATTAGGCAGTTGTCTCCTATCTGAGTTTTATTTCGGTCAGTAGTACCCTTGTTGATGGTTACACACTCACGAATAGTAGTGCCATCGCCGATGATAGTTAGGGTATCTTCTCCTTTATATTTTAAATCTTGAGGAATGGCTGAAATAACGGAGCTGGGAAATACACGACAATTTTTACCAATACGTGCGCCTTCCATTACGGTTACATTGGAGCCTATCCAAGTGCCTTCACCTATTTCTACATTTTTATGAATAGTAGTAAATGGATCAATACGAACATTAGTACCTATCTTGGCTTCCGGGTGAATGTAGGTAAGAGGATGAATCATTTTTTGTCTTTTCTTACGATTTGTGCAACGAGTTCTGCTTCTGTTGCTAATTTATTGCCTACGTATGCTTGCCCTTTCATCTCACAGATACCACGACGAATGGGGCTTAGTAATTCCAATTTCAATATTAAGGTATCACCTGGAATTACTTTTTGCTTGAATTTTGCTTTATCAATTTTCAAGAAATAAGTATCATAGTTTTCAGGGTCGCTTATGTTGTTCAATGCTAAGATGCCTCCTGCTTGTGCCAATGCTTCTAATTGTAAAACACCCGGCATCACAGGGTTTCCGGGGAAGTGTCCTTGGAAAAACTGCTCATTAAACGTTACATTTTTCACCCCTACTACATGATGATCCGACAGCTCAATAATCTTATCCACCAACAAGAATGGATACTTATGAGGCAAAGATTTTTCAATATGATTGATATCGTAAATCGGAGGTTGATTAGGATCGTATTGAGGGATATCAGAAAGGTGTTTATTCTTTTTGATATACTGTTTTATTTTCCTCGCAAACTCTACATTGGTTGCATGTCCAGGACGACTAGCAAATATATGTGCATTGATTGGGTAACCTATCAACGCCAAATCACCTACTACATCTAGTAGTTTATGTCTTGCAGGCTCATTCGAATAATGTAATTGAATATTATTCAAAATACCTTCTTGCTTAACTTCTATTTTTTGCTTGTTGAATACATGTGCCAATCGCTCCAATTCTTTTTCACTTACTACTTTATCCACTACTACAATTGCATTGCTTACATCACCACCTTTTATCAGATTATTGTCCAGCAAGTATTCCAACTCATGTAAGAAACAAAATGTGCGACAGGGAGCTATCTCTTTTTTAAAGTCGCCCATATTTTTTAATACCGCATGTTGCGTACCTAATACGGGCGAGTTGAAGTCAATCATCGTAGTAATTTGGTATTCCGGTGCCGGAACTGCCAACATATCTACATTCTTCACAGGGTCATAAAAATGGATGTTTTGGTCTAAGGTATAAACCACTCGATGGGCTTCTTGTTCTACTACTCCTTCTCGTTCTATAGCATCAATAAACTCTCTGGAGCTCCCATCCATAATAGGAATTTCAGGACCATCCAATTCTATCAACACATTGTCGATTCCTAAGCCTACTAATGCTGCCAGTAAGTGTTCTACGGTACTTACACGTGCACCATCATGTTCTAATGTTGTACCTCTAGAAGTATCGACCACATAGTCCACATCAGCCTTTACAACCGGCTGACCGGGCAAGTCCACTCGTTGAAAACGAATTCCAAAGCCAGGGTTAGCAGGTTTTAAGGTCATATTTACAGCATGACCTGTATGCAAGCCTACACCCGATAAGGTAAAATGAGTTTTTAGCGTGTGCTGTTTTGAGGTTAGAGAGTGATTCTGCAAAGCTTTGTTTTTTTTAATCAAAATACTTTAGCAAGTGAAAATACAGATTTACCTGATAATTTATGCATTGATTTTTTAAGGTGT
>CALMXV010000321.1 GCA_937871155.1 uncultured Taibaiella sp.
CTATAGTATCTAACATATAAGTATTTTCAAAAAGTTGTGCAAAGTTAGTTGGAAATAGGAAATAAACAGACGATAAAATACAGACTGAAAAAGGTACGGTAAATTTGGCTTTCATTTAAAAATGGTTATCACCCTAAACACCAGAGTTGATTTCCATGTACATAGTAGGCTGAAGTTCCACCATGTTCTGTTACATGTAACTTACCGTCTAAAGTTACTTCGTTGATGATGGCAGACCATTCCTTGTCCTCATTTACAAAGCGTTGATTACATTCTTTTCGATACAAATAGTCGTTATAAGATGCAATAATTTGTAAGGGTGAAGTTGCTGGTTCAAGTGCCGCTATAATCTTTGACAGCAAACTTTCTCTTAATTCATGCAAAGAATATTTTTTGCCCGATTGAATCAATAAGGAAGATGCATGTGGTAATGACGAAGAAAATTCTGTCTGTAATACATTCAGTCCAATTCCAATAACTGCAAATTGCCATTTATTGCCTCTCAGTACATTTTCAATTAAGATACCTGCTGTCTTTTTGTCATTGATGAAAATATCGTTGGGCCATTTAATAGCTACATTCCAAGTGGGGTGAAGCGTTGTTAATACATCTGCTACAGCCACAGCTACTGTTGCACTTAGAAGAAATTGTTGGTCAATAATCCAACTAGGTACAACAATAATACTCATTAGTAAACTCTCACAAGCTGCATTATCCCATTGCTTACCTCGTTGCCCTTTACCGGCTGTTTGATAATTGGCAGTAATACACAATCCATGTTGTGCCGTATCGGCATCTATCAGCCGCATGGCATAGTTGTTGGTACTATCAATACTGTCTAATTCAATAATCGGCATATTAGCTAAATATTGTGAAGTGAGACCCAAAGATTACGTATTTTTGCGCACTAAGATATTATCAAACATAAAAGAATAAAAGATTTGGATAAAATCATTACGGTATTACAAGAGCGTAAAAAATCTACGCAACGTGTCACCAGAAGCAGCAAACTCTTTAAAACCATTCTCAACGCTATCAAAGAGAAAAAGGGTGAGGCTATTGTTTCCTTAGACCTTAAAAAAATAGATGAAGCAGTAGCAGACTTTTTTATACTATGCGAAGCTCAATCAAACGTACAAGTGAAGGCAATTGCAGATAATATCATAAAATTGGTAGCCGAAAATTGTGAAGAAAAACCATTTCATACAGAACATGGTGACCAATGGACATTAGTTGATTATGTAAACATTGTGGTACATGTTTTCCAAAAGGAGCATAGAAAGTTTTATGACTTAGAAAGCCTTTGGGAAGATGCCAATAGTGTAGAACATAATGACTAATAATAGTTGACCCTTAAATAATAACTGAAAACAACCATGGAAGATAATCAGCAAATGAATCCTTCGAAGCAAGGCGATAATAAGAATAGAAAAGGACCGCGTTTTAATATCTACTGGGTATATGGTATCATCTTCGTTACCTTGATAATCCTAAACTTTTTTAGTGGAAATTTTTCAAGTACACCATCTAAGTCAATGAGTTTTCAACAATTCCGAGATGAGTATTTGTATGCCGGTAAAGTAGAAAAAGTAAATGTGCTTAAAAACACAGTGGTAGAAGTGTATTTAACTCCCGAAGCCAAATCTCAAGCGCCAGATAATGCCGTTTCGAAAAATGTATCTGGACCTTCAATGACTTTTCCAATAGGTTCTAATGATCAATTTAGTAATGATTGGAATGCCGCCGTTGAAAAACTACCCACAGGGGTGAAAGAGCCACCCGTTACATGGTCAGAGCCACAAAATAATTGGTTACGTGAGTTGTTTGGAAGCTTTATCATTCCTATTGCTATTATGGTAGCCATTTGGTTTCTCATCATGAGGAAAATGGGTGGTGGTGCTGCTGGCGGTGGTGGTGGTGGTATCTTCAATATCGGAAAGTCTAAAGCACAATTGTTTGAAAAAGGAACTAAAGTAACTATTACTTTCAATGATGTAGCAGGTTTGGATGAGGCAAAAGAAGAAGTGATGGAGATTGTAGATTTCTTAAAAAATCCAAAGAAATATACAGCCTTAGGGGGAAAAATTCCTAAAGGAGCCTTGCTGGTAGGGCCTCCGGGCACAGGAAAAACCTTATTAGCAAAAGCGGTAGCCGGAGAAGCACAAGTACCTTTCTTTTCTATTTCCGGTTCTGATTTCGTGGAGATGTTTGTAGGGGTAGGGGCTAGTCGTGTAAGAGATTTGTTTAAGCAAGCTCGTGAAAAATCTCCTTGTATCGTGTTTATAGATGAGATAGATGCTATTGGCAGAGCAAGGGGCAAAAATGTAGTAATGAGTAATGATGAGCGTGAAAATACCTTGAACCAAATGCTCGTTGAAATGGATGGCTTCGGAGGAGATAGCGGTATCATCGTGTTGGCGGCTACTAACCGTCCGGATGTGTTGGATAGTGCTTTATTACGCCCAGGTCGTTTTGATAGACAAAT
>CALMXV010000322.1 GCA_937871155.1 uncultured Taibaiella sp.
ACCCCAATGATAGTAGCAGCAATTATCGCAGTCATTTATATTGAATAGTTCTAAAGTAAACGTTTAATATTTTTTTAATCTTTAAACTGAATACCTTCTTATTTAGTAGTCAGTGTCATTTAATTTCTAAGGTATCATCATCATAGCTGCCGTCTGTGTTAATTCAAGCAACGGTTTGGGATATACGCCCAAAAACAGCACTAAAGCAATGATAAGAGCCATAGCAATACTTTCATTTAAAGTCATGTCCTTGTGTAAGGTCATAGCTACTGTATTTCCAAAAGCAGTTTTACGAACCATATTCAAGATATATACAGCACCTAGTATGATACTAAGACCTGCAATAACCATTAAGCTGATATGGTAAGGTGATTGACTTTGGAAAATCCCATTAAACAACATGAACTCGCCTATAAAACCACTAGTCAACGGTAAGGCAATATTAGAAAAAGCAAGGATAACAAGGGCAATTGCCATATGTGGTGCCGATGTTGCCAAGCCACCAAGCTCTTTTATGTTGCGGGTACCATATCTATTTTCAATCATGGTAACGATAAGCCACATTCCGGTGATATTGATACCGTGATTAAACATTTGCACCATTAATCCATGCATTCCAACTTGTGTATTAGCGAAGGCAGCAGCACACATCAAGCCCATGTGGGCGATAGACATATAGGCTATCAATCGTTTCAAATCTGATTGTACAATGGCTAATAAAGAAGCATATATAATTCCGATAACGGCTAGTATCATCACCGTGTCACTCCAAAAACTAGTTGCCGTAGGAAGTACCGGTAGTAGCCAACGTACCACTCCAAAAATCCCCATCTTCACCATCAAAGCACTAAGAATAATAGTAACAGGTGTTGGCGATTGTTCATACGTATCGGGCTGCCAAGTATGAAAAGGGAATACCGGCATTTTAATTGCAAAGCCAATAAACAACAACCAAAACAACCATTGCTGGGTAATAGGAGAAAGCATAGAACCGGCAAGTACTATATTATTCCAAGCATAGGGGTTAGTAGCAGGAGATTTTGAAGCTAAGAATAATATAGCTGCCAACATCATAAGGCTACCTAAGAAAGTATAGACAAAGAACTTGAAAGTAACTTTAATTCGCTTTTCCCCGCCCCATTGAGAGCATAAGAAATAAATTGGAATTAAAGAAAGCTCCCAAAAGAAATAGAATAATAAAGCGTCATTAGCCAAGAAAACGCCGGTAATACCTGCTTGAGAAAGCAACATTAAACCATAAAAAGTATGAGAACGTTCTACTGATTTATTCCAATTGCTAATGATGATTACTACCATGACAATAGCCACCAGCAAAGAAAGCATGATGCTCATTCCATCTCCTAAAATGCTTAACTCTGCACCTAATATGGGTATCCATTGCATGGAAAAGAATAGGGGATCCACCATGTTAGCTGTTGTATATCCAGCTATGACTAAAGTCAAAATTGTGCCTACTAATGCAAGAGATTTTGCTACTTCACCTTTGAATATAAAACTAAGGCATCCGGCAAGTAACGGTATAAGTATCAATAATAGTAAAATCATAATAGCTGCGCAAAAATAAGGACTAGAACTAAGAAAAGGAAACCTACGGAACTGATTTAGTTTATCAAAGACCTATTCCCTGCAATTTAGAAACCTATATTAAAAGATAATATCCTCTTTTTAGGTTTTAGGAACATTCAAATTGAAGAAACCAACAATTTAATATTAAGCTTTTCTCTTGATTTAATAAAATACGTATTTCTACTTATCAGGATGAATAAATAAGCTCTTACGTTTGCCTTATCGAAAAATAGCCCCTATAACAAACGTCGCCTTATAAACTCTTTACACTATCATATTTGGTACAAAGCGGATTCTTGATGAGTTCGCTTTTTTTATTGCGAATAACTTGTTAAGCTAAGTAAGATGTACATTTAAAATATAGGCTTGTGATATTTTTGACCCATTATATTTTACAAGAAGTGCATGCTTGACGTTGTTTTAAATATTATAGGGCTGGATAAAATAAAAATTTATTTATGGTTTTTAAATGATAGTTTGAGCCAAGAAAAGATGGCATTTATCATTGCTAACCTTCTCATCTGGATCCCCTATATTTTAATCCCAATTTTTATTTTTTATCTGAAAAGTAAAGCGCAACAAGTACATTTTGCTCAGCTCTATCGAATACTAGCATTGTTCTGTGCCATTGGAAGTACAACCTATATATTAGACAGCCTTTCCCCTCCATCCACCAATATATTACTACATCTTGCTATCAGATTAGTGATAGCCGTCATTAGTTGGATAACCTTTTGGTATATTCTACATTCGTTACCTGAAGTATTTCAGCTTCGTTCGCAAGAAGAAATGGAAGAAGAAGTGCAGTCAAGAATTAATGCAGAAAATACACAAAAGCAAAGTAATGAACGCTTGCTAGAAGCAGAAGTAACGGCAAAGCTTGGCTATGGACATTGGGATGTAATTAGAGACCGTATTGAGCTTTCAGACAATGCTTTCAGAATTTTAGGATTACCTATTGGTACTATTCTTAGCTTTAAACTTTTGATGGAACAAGTGCATCCGGCAGATTTAAAATTTGTTCAAGAAACATTCAGAAAAAATAACAAAGCTGAAAATTTACAACAGTTTTATTTTAGAATTGTAACACCTTCAATGGAAGTAAAACATCTTATTGTAAAAGGGGAGAACATGAAAAACACTTCCAATGAAACTATCATGGTAAAGATAGTGTTACAAGATGTGTCAGAAATTAGACGATACATGCGAAGGATTGAACTTCAAAATAAGAAACTGAGAAAAATTGCGTGGCTTCAATCACATAAGATGCGTAGTCCGATAGCTACCATTATGGGTATGGCTACACTTATAAATGATGAAGACCCCAATGATCCTATAAATAAAGAAGTACTAAAAAATATCAAAGCTGAAAGTAAAAAACTAGACGATATCATTTTGGAAGTGGAGTATCTTACAAGACAAAAACTTTCCTAAAGAATTAGTTGGTAAACTTAGTTCCGGCTTGTAGCTTTCCTACATGAATAGAGCAGCTTCTCTTATTTTTTCCATGCTTTTGCTTCTTCAATGTTCATCTATAGACGCACAATATATTTTTAAAGGATATCTGGGTATTGAGGGAGGTGAGTCTTTTCATTATGAATTACATTTTAAAGATTCAGCAAATTATATATCAGGATATGCGTTTACCTATTCAGAAAAACAAAAAGAGGTAAAAGCAGCTATTGTTGGGAAAGTAAACATTTATCAAAAGACGCTTCAATTTCAAGAAACAAAACTCATACATAACAATGGGTTTAAAAGCCGTGAAATAATTTGCCTTCTGCAAGCAGTATTAATCTGGAAAGAGGATACGAATCAACCTTCATTCAGTGGCAAAATAACAAGCAGTGATATTTCTCAAACAGCTTGTAGCAATGGTTCTATCTCTATTCAAAACATAAACGATGTAGCAGCATTTTTTCAACAAAAAACTGCATCTTCTAATTCTTCTTTAGTTTCTCAACCTAAAAAAATAAATAAAAACAAAGAACAAAAACATCTAAGAGTAGTTTATGACACGATTGCTACCAACCCTTCGGTTGCTACTAAACAATCCAAAACCCCAGAATCCATTTCTCACGGAGTTTCAAAAGAAATAGTATGGGAGTCGGATTCTATTCAAATGCAACTATGGGACGGAGGTAAATTAGATAATGATAAGATTAGTATTATTATTAACGGGCAAAAATTCTTAGAACAGTTTATTCTCACCAAAGAGAAAAAAATCCTTTACGTACCTATTTCATCAAGTAAGACCACCATAACTATTCTCGCAGAAAACGTAGGAAGCGAACCACCCAATACTACAGACATTATACTTCAAGATTATCAAAATCAATATCATATTGTAGCACATAATGAAGTAGGAAAGGCAGCTACTATAATTATTTTTAAAAAAACACAACGAAGTTCCCAACGTTAAAGGCTATAAGATTGTCTTTTTTAGTTCAACAATAATTATTTAACATTATTATTTATATTGCATACCCAACTGAAATTTGTAGAAAAATATTCAGTAAAATAGTATTTTGGGACGCAAAACTCAGGATCTTTCATTTGTTCATTTAGATGGATTTGGAAGAAACTATAAGCAGGTAAAAACAATAAATTTTCTCAGATGAAAAAATTAGTGCTACTAACATTAATTCTATTAGGCGGCTATTTGGGCGTACAAGCACAGTTCTCGTTTGTATTGAATGGCAACCCGGTAAACACTACTGGATGGAATATGGCCACACATTCTTATGTGAATGCAAATACAGTAGTCTTGACAAATTCTGTAGCAGACTCAGCCGGATATATTTATTATAATACACCCATTAACATGACTCAATGCGGTGAATTCATTGCCAATTTTGAATTTCAAATTAGAGCGCATGGTCCACAAGGGGCCGGTGACGGCATGGCATTTTGGTTTTTATCTGCGGCACCTACTGCAGCTAATACCGCCAATATGGGAGTTCCCAATAACGCAACGGGTTCTATATTTTTTATAGATACACATGATGATGATGCTGGTGGTGATAACCCACTTTATTCATTGCGTAAATTTACCGGAGGCAACTACAGTGAAGGTCCTGCGGGAGTAAATGCTCAAAGAATTGGTTTGGATGCTGTGAACCAAAATGCTGCTACTGATACCAATTGGCATACATGTTCTGTAAGATATAATAATGGTGTTTACAGTGTTTATGTAGATAATTTTTTGAGAATTACCGGCAACAGTGTAATGGATCATTTGACGAGCGGCTACTTTGGATTTAGTGCGGCTACTACTGCTACACATTTTAGCCAACACAACATCAGAAATGTAGAAATCTATGGTGCCGATATTGCAATGCCGGTAGTTCCACCAGCAAGTATTGGTTATGTTTTCTGTGAAGACACCTCAAATGGCGGTACTTTAACAGATACACCTGTAGTAATTGGCACCAACCTTAAATGGTGGTCCACTCCTACAGGGGGGACACAATTACCAGGTGCGCCAGTTATTAGCTTAGCGGCACTTGGTTGCCAAACTTTTTATGTAAGTCAAACATTAACACCAATAAATCCAGGGCCTGGTCAATCTTGTGGAGAAAGTGCAAGAGATACAGTAATAATTTGCGTAAATCCAACACCAACTGAACCAGTTATCACTTACAATCCTTCTTATTGTGCGGGATCAACATTTATTCCTTTTAGCCCCTATTCTCAAACAGGTATTTTTTGGTATGACGTTCCTGTAGGAGGCGTATCCGATACAACGGGACCTACACCTAATATGAATGTACCGGATACCTTATTATATTATGCTGCACGTATAGTAAATGGGTGTGAAAGTAAAAGAGCGGTAGTGCCTATTTACATTCTTCCAGCGCCACTACCGGCTTTTACATCAAGTATTAAATTTGGCTGTGCAGCAGATACTGTTGCTTTTGTAAATACTACTACCATGGGAGATTCTTGTGTTTGGAAATTTGGTGACGGTACCATTTTAACTGCAAATGGACC
>CALMXV010000323.1 GCA_937871155.1 uncultured Taibaiella sp.
CCAAATACTCATGCGTTATAAACCATTTCTTTATTTCAGTTTAGGAGTTGCACTAAGTGCAGCTACAATAGGGTTCATAGCTTTTGATACTATCAAAGAAGAGAATGAATCGGTAGATGTGTCGCCAGATGGACGATTACAATACAAATGGTATGTTCCTAAAGCCCCGAAAGCATTGAGCTTTGCCGGTGAGCGTGTACCGCTGGAACGATGGGATATAAAAGAGCAAATGGAAAGAGAGCTGTTGTATAATTATTACAATCAATACAGCACCTTATACATTCTACGATTAGCACCTCGCTTTTTCCCTATCATTGAACCCATCTTAAAAGCAAATGGGATTCCTCAGGATTTTAAATACCTCTGTGTAGCAGAAAGCGCTTTGCGAAACCAAACTTCTAGTGCAGGGGCTGTAGGCTTTTGGCAGTTTATGCCGGGTACAGCACCTTCGTTTGGCTTGGAGTTGAATAATGAAGTAGATGAGCGTTATGATGTAGAGAAAGCTACGGTTGCTGCTTGTAAATATTTTAATCAAGCCTATGCAAAATTTGGCTCTTGGACTTCTGTTGCGGCATCCTATAATATGGGGCAAGGTGGATTCAATAATCATTCTACGTTTCAACAAAAATCCAATTATTACGACCTACAACTGCCGGAAGAAACCATGCGTTATGTGTTTCGTATCCTTACATTCAAACTGTTGATAGGTAGTGCTGAAAAGTTTGGCTATATGATGGAAAGTAATGATGCCTATAAACCTGTTAAAACCCGCACGATTACTGTAAACAATAGTATTCCCGACTTAGCACAGTTTGCAATTGATAATGGCAGTAACTATCGGATGTTGAAGACCCTCAATCCATGGTTGAGAGATAGGAGATTGACCAATACAAAAGGGAAAACTTATGAAATCAAATTGCCTGCAATTGCCAATTAAAAATAGGTTATTTGCTGCCTTCCGGTTTGGCAAGATTCCATCCTTTGAAGACTGAAGCATTCGCATATTCCTGAGTGATGCGGATATAAGCATCCGGCATTTTAGCTCTTATCCACTCTTGTAATTTCATGGATTTCTTTTGGCTTAGAGCTACGTTTTGGATTTTGCTATAGTCGTCTTTAAGATTTGCCTTATGCGGTTCTGTTCTTGATTTCAGATACACGATACGTGTGGACTGATTGTTTCGCTCATTCTGATACATTTGAGGTTCAGAATAAGTGCCGGGTTGCAATTTATCAATCATCAATACTAGTTGAGGGTCGAGGCTGGCTACTTCTAATTCAGAAGCTCCGGTTTCTTGATTTAAAATCATGCCTCCTGTCATCTTTGCTGATTCATCAGTGGAATACTTTCCTACTGCTTCAGAAAAACTCATTTTGTTGGTCAGTAAAATATGGGTGCGGATGCTATCAAGACGAGCAAGGGCAATATCAAAATCGGCCTTAGTACGTTCCGGTGTAATGAGGATATGGCGAAGATCCACTTGTTCGCCTTTACGTTGAATCATTTGAATGATATGATATCCAAACTGAGTCTTGATTATAGGAGATACTTCACCATTTTGCAACTTGAAAGCTGCGGCTACAAACTCCGGTGCCCAGCCGCCATTACGAGTCACTTCATTATAGCGTCCCCCATTGTTTCTACTGCCTGGGTCATCACTATAAATACCTGCCATCATTTCAAAGCTCTTCCCTTCATTCACTATTTGATTGCGGATATCTGTTATTTTTTCTTTGGCATAATCATCTAGTTCTTTGCTCACCGGCGGGTCTATTACAATCTGTCCTATTTCAACTACGGCGGGGAAGAACGGAAGGCTATCGGTAGGTATTTTATCATAGAAAGCTTTTACTTCAGCAGGAGTAATCTTTACAGGTTCCATGATTTTCCCTTGCATTTTCTCAGCCATCATTGTTTCTTTAATGATGTCTTTGTTTTCTTCTTTTAATTGATAGATGGTTTTGCCTGTGGCTTCTTCGAGTTTTTCTTTTGAGCCATACATACGGGTATAATAGCGCAGTTTATTTTCAATGTTTCCTTCTACTTCTTCATCACTTACTAGCAAGCTATCACGTTCTGCTTGGTCTGCTAATAGTTTTTGCATGATGAGTTGTTGAAGTACCACACTTTTTAAACTATCAGTAACGGCATCATCATTTAGCTTCATCTGTGCAATTGAAACTTCGATATCAGAATTGAGAATGATTCTGTTTTTGCCCACTACTGCTACAATTTTATCGCCTGTAGGGGTTACTTGAGCAGTTAAGGAATTAGAAGCTAATAACGATATCGTAAAAACTAAACTTAGAGAGGCTCTAAAACTGTTTTTGAAAAATTGCATAGAAATGATTGCTGAAAATGGAGCCAAAAGTAAGGTTTTTGTTAGGTACTTGAAGCGGGAATTGCGGATATTTAACTTTTAGAATTATTAACGTTTTGAGTTGTTGAATAAACTCTTCACGTTTTTGGAATGATAAAACTCTGCAGCAGATGGATTGTATTTATTCTTTTTCATCCATGCATTCAAAGAGGGCATAGCATCAGGATTAAATGTGGTCCAGCTATGGTAAAGTGCTTCGTTTTCTGTTTTGCCAAAAAGCCATTGATTGTAGGCTTCAAACTGGCCATCTCGTAAAAGTTGATCTTGATAACTGAACAAACTAAACGGATAAACCGCTGCATATTTATCCATCCATTCCATTACAAAACGGGTACGAAGCATCGTGAGGTTATCTGTTGTAGTGCCATCAGCTACCACAGGCGTCAGTTGTTTCAAAATTGCCAAAGCTGCATTTTCAAAATCTATTTTTGAGGGATTAGTTTTTTGTGTGTTGTTTGCTGAAGCCGTAAAAAAGTTATTGTAAAGTTTTGCATACGCTGAGAATAGCATACGGCGTATTTCATCATTTTGTGTCGTACTGCTGATGAGTTGTAGGTATTGTTCTCCGTAGATAATTGCCCAAAATGGCTGGTTGGTAGTGGCATAAAGTTTTGAAGCATCATAATAGTTAAGTGCGTAGGTGGGATGGTTTTCAATGCCTGAAAGCCAAGAAGAAAGAGCGAATTCAGGGTCGTTGAAATTTTGATAGTAATGTCCTAAAGAATTGTAAAGCATTCCGGAATAAGGAAAGTTTTTGATACCTTTTTCAAAGATGGATTTAGCTTTTTTCTTTTCACCCATACCTTGTAAAGCCATGCCGGAAATGTAATAGGTGTTTTCTTCAATAACTGCTTCTTTTAGTAAAGGTTGAATGGTTTGATAGGCTGCGGTATAATTGCCAACTCTATTATAACTATTGGCTAGGTCCTGACGAAGGACAGTTACTTGAGGTGCTAGTTGAATTGCTTTTTGAAGAATAGAGATCGATTCTTGATGGGCACCTTTTGATTGGTACTCCTTTGCTTGCATATACATCTGTGCTACTTCCGGTGAAGGCCATTCATTGTTTTGCGCATTACTTATCATTGTAATGAATAAAAAAATAAAAAGTAAAAAAAGATGGCGCATGAAATTGAATTTAAATGAGAATGAGGCTGCAAATGTATTTGATTCAGGTTAATCCCAAATTAAGGGTTAGAGATTTTTTAAGATACATCCAATGGGAAATCCCATAACTCAACAAACCACTTTCTTCGTTTGGGGTTAGAGCAATTATTAGTTTTTGAGTATCTCCGATTTTTTCAAAATTTGCTCTATTAATAAAGCCTCTGTTTTTTAATGTGGATAAGGTTTTGGGTGAATCATCTAGTTGCAAAATCTGGGATAAACGTAGCAATCTCACGGTACTAGTTCCTATTTTATTTTGTGAGAAAGATGGTACTCTTATTTCTTCGCTTTATAATTCATCATATCCCTATCAAAAAGATAAAGTCCTCCACGGTCTTCGCCAATCATTTCCAATTTATCGTTTAAAGTACGAGCTATTCGTTCTTCTTCTAGTTGCTCGCTTACGTACCATTGCAGAAAATTATGTGTTGCGAAATCTTTATCCTGTAAAGTCATATTCACAAGGTCGTTGATGCTGTTGCTCACTTGCAATTCATGATTTAGAAATTCATCAAACATTTTTTTTAATGATGGAAAAGTAACCATCGGTTGTTTTAACTCAGAAACCATTCCATAACCACCACGTTCATTGATGTAACGAAGTAGTTTTAACATGTGTACACGTTCTTCTTCTGATTGGTTGTAAAAGAACTCTGTAACACCTTCCAAGCCGGGTTGTATCTCAGCCCATGAAGCCATAGCGAGATAGGCCTGAGAAGATTGTGCTTCCATTTGAACTTGACGATTAAGAGCTTCTTGGATTGTTTTTGAGAGCATGGTAGTTTTTTTTAGTTGATAAATAAATCAGATTTTGGTTTTTAGTTTGTTAGCAATTAAATCTCTAAGCCAGTTTATTTCCGCTTTGTATTGTAGAATGCTTTGTTCATAACCCTGAGCCAATTCCTGCCCAACCAACCTTTGAGAACCATCATTATTATGTTGTGTTAATTGGAATATTAGCGACTGTTCTAAAGCCATAATTTGTTGTAAAGTTATTTCATAATGATTACAAAGTTTAATCAAAAGTCCTAATTGCAAGGTGTCATATCTGCCATTTTCTATTTTAGAAATTATAGGATGTGTAACCCCTATGCTTTTTGCCACAGCCTGTAGGGTTTCTTTGCGGGCATTTCTTATGCTATGGAGATTCGCCCCAATAGTTTGAAGCAGATCCTGCAACAGTATTTTTTTCATGTTGCGAATGTACAAATTGTAACTATATAGCACAAAATGTAACACAAAAAACTTGACAAGCTAAAATATAAATTCAAATTTTGAGTTAATATTTTTTATAACTTTAAAAAGGTAAGGCTGCCTTAAAGCCATTTAGTATATGAAATTGGAATCATTGAAGTCGTCAAAATTTGATGCATTTAAAGAGAATGAAATTTCTAAATCGGTAAAAATTTTAGGTGGGCAAGATGAAGTAGAAATAACAGGTGCTGGCACGCAGTGTAG
>CALMXV010000324.1 GCA_937871155.1 uncultured Taibaiella sp.
TTCTGCGCCAACGTAAACCCTGATGCCGTTAATACCGTCTGAGCACCAGCACAGGTTGCTAATGGACCTGCGGGGGTTACCGTTCCCGCCGTAGGTGACCCTGTACAAGGTGTAGCAGGAGTCATATCAAATTGAATTTGCGCAATGGTATTACTACTATAATTAGCTGCCGGAGGATTTGTTGTGCCAGGGTCTGTTGGATCACTATAAAATAATCGACCACGCATACTACCTGGGGTAGAAGGTGCAGGTGCACTATATCCTCCCCAACTTTGAGTACAATAATAGTTAGGTGAATTTTCATAGGTTGCTACTACTAAGTTGCTTATACCATCCCAAAAAAATGGAGTGGGCAATGTCAATTCCATCCAAGTATTGGCAGAAATTGTTGGAATATTACCATTAAAAACAGGCGTTAAACCGGTTTGCCAAGATGAGGTTGTAGCAATACCATCAACTGTAGTATTACCCAAAAAAACTTGCCATGCTTGCCAAGTAGAAGTTGGCTGTGCAGTTCCGCTAACATAAAAGCGAATCTTGTTAATAAAACTTGGACCACTTGCTCCAGCTGCATTTAACTCAGTTGCCCAATATACTTGTTGAGCATAGTTATAAACATAACAAGAATAAATCGGAAAATAGCTAGTAGTTGGTGTTCCCGTTCCAATAGTAACCGTTTGAGCCATGCTCATGTTACCGAAGAGTGAAAGCGATAACAAAATCGCAAAACTTCTAAGTTTTTGTAAAAATTTACTTTTCATTCAAAATAAAATTTCATTTGCCTACTCTTTAAAGGATTTTCGGCTTACTCCATGATTATAAATTTTCTAAAAATCAATCTACCTTGATATAAATTTTAGTATAACTGTTTAAATCAAGTCCAATAATAACAATTTTTTTTGAAATTTAAATGTTTGAAATATCCCAATAGGAGTTACTTCCTAATAAACATTATTTATAGAAGGTAAAAAAAATGGCTGCCCTAAATCAGGGACAGCCATCTTCTCTGTTACTAAAATACTTTTACTATTTATTCATTGTTGCTAAAAACTCTTCGTTACTTTTTGTACCACGCATTTGTTGTAATAAGAATTGCATTGCTTCGTCGGTATTCATATCAGATATGTGATTTCTAAGTAAGAACATTTTATTCAAAACGTCTTTATCATGCAATAAATCATCTCTACGAGTAGAAGAAGATGTAATATCAATAGCCGGGAAGATACGTTTATTAGCTAGTTTTCTATCAAGTTGTAACTCCATATTACCGGTACCTTTAAATTCTTCAAAGATAACCTCGTCCATTTTAGAACCGGTATCAATCAAGGCTGTGGCTAAGATGGTGAGCGAACCACCATTTTCAATTTTACGTGCTGCACCAAAAAACTGTTTAGGCTTTTGCATTGCATTCGCTTCTACACCACCACTCAGCACTTTACCGGAAGCAGGGGCTACGGTATTATGAGCACGTGCCAACCGTGTAATAGAGTCTAATAAAATAATCACATCATGTCCTACTTCTACCAAGCGCTTAGCTTTTTGAAGGGCAATGGTAGATACTTTAACATGTTTTTCTGCAGGCTCATCAAAGGTAGAAGCAATAACTTCTGCCCGTACACTACGTTGCATATCCGTTACCTCTTCAGGTCGCTCATCTACTAAAACAATCATCAAGTAACATTCCGGATGATTGGCAGCAATGGCATTCGCAACTTCTTTTAGCAACATGGTTTTACCCGTCTTTGGCTGAGCCACTATCAAGCCTCTTTGCCCTTTACCTATCGGTGTAAATAAATCAATAATTCGAACACTATTGTTGCTACCGGGTCTTGCTAAGTTTAATTTTTCAAAAGGGAATAATGGGGTCAAATAATCAAACGGCACCCGATCTCTAATTTCATCGGGAAGCTTTCCATTAATGGTTTCTACTTTTAATAAAGCAAAGTATTTTTCCCCTTCTTTTGGAGGGCGCACCGTTCCTTTTACAGTATCTCCGGTTTTTAAACCGAAAAGTTTTATTTGTGATGGAGATACATAAACATCATCAGGAGAGCTGAGGTAATTGTAATCACTACTTCTTAAAAATCCATAGCCATCAGGCATCATTTCTAATACACCTTCACTACTTACAATACCATCAAATTCTACATTAAATCCACCATATTGGTTTTCTCTTTTTGGGTGGCGTTGCTGGTGTTGATGTGATGGATTATGTTGTCTTTCAGGTGAAGTGATTTCTTGCGGAGGCTGTGTAGTATCTTCATTTTCTTCTTTAGGCATGATGATACCTGCTTCCTTAATCTCTGCTGTTGGTGGTACAGAAATAGTTGATTCCTGAACAGCTATTGATGGTTCTTCAGGTATTGAAGTTTGAATAACTTCTGTGTTTTGATTTATTTGCTGATTGTCAAAAGTTGCAACCCTTGGCTTTCTTGTACGCTTTCTTTTAGCTTCTGTAACATCTACATTTTCGATTGCTATAATAGAAGGTTCTATTATCGAAGTTACTTCTGTTGCATCTGTATTCGGAACAGTCTTTGCTTGCTCTCTGGGTTTTCTTACTTTCTTATTTTTCTCTTCTGTTGCTTTTTCTACAACAGCTATTGGAGAAGTATGGTTATTAATTTCGTTGGTCAAAGCTTGTTGATCTAAGATTTTATAAATGAGTTGTTGCTTATCCAATGAAGGGATATTAGCAATTTTCAAACGTTCAGCTACGTCAACCAATTCTGGCACGAGCATATCGTTTAGTTGATGAATGTCGTAAGGCATATTAGAAGTTTCTAAATGGCAATTAAAGTGTCGTTAAAGTAAATGTTTTGAAAAACGTACGCACAAAAGAAAACAGGAAAGTAGTTTTGAGATGAGAGCTAATCAGTAAGTTTTGTTCAGTCTCTTATGTTGCAAGATTACAATTGTTTTTTTAAATAACAAAAATTTAATCGCTGTAGTAAAAATAATTTAGCGTAAGCTTGGGTAATGGAAACAAGCGTTGATTAGGCATTATAGCTATTCAATTTTTGAATTCACTTTAATCTTATTAAGAATTTACTTTAGTGCTTAAAGCTAATTTTGTTTTTTATGTTCAAGATAGACAGCCGCCATCCTATTAATAGTAGATTGAATGGACTGATAGCTAAACTCAGGAAAAGCTTTTAGTATTTTTTGGTTGTCGTAATATACTTTTTTATGTGCTGTACCAGCAGTTTCCTTAGTAATAGTTGGTTGCTGTTTGGAGATCCAACTTTTAAAAGCACTCCATCTCCATACGATGGCCGTCAAAAATTTTCCAGCGTATAGGTGTGGCGGCTTTTTATGTAATGCTTTTGCCATCATGGTAAAGATGTCTTTGTAAGTATGATTCCCTTCACAACAAACAAATCTTTCGCCTTCAATATTACTATTCATTAATAGCACGAGTAATTCGACTACGTCTTTTACATCTACCCATCCGTTCACTCCTTTTGTATAGAAAGGAAATTCATGATCGGCTGTTTTAATCAATTTAGCAGAACCTTTTTCCCAATCGCCTTCTCCGAGAATGATTCCCGGATTTAAGATGGCAGCATTCAATCCTTCTGCTATGCCGCGCCATACCTCTAATTCTGCGTAATATTTACTCTTGCTATATGTTGTTTGATGTGGACTTTCTTCCCATTCCGTTTCTTCTGAAACGATTTTAGTTGTATTTGATCTTCCTAATGCCGCTACAGAACTTACATACACCAACTTCTGAATATTGGCTTCTAGTGCGGCATTTACCACATTCGCTGTACTATCAATATTTACTTGTAATATTCGATGCTTATCGCTTCGGTCAAAAGAAACTATAGCGGCACAATGATATACATGAGTTACATCAGAAAGTAGGTTTGCTACCTCTTCTACATCTAATAAATCTGCTTGTTGCCAAGTAACATTTGGTAGTTGTAACAAATATTCGGAAGGCTTTGTGCGATGATAGATTGCACGTATTGGAGATCCGCTTTTCGACAAACGAGTTACCAAATGCTGACCTAAAAACCCAGATGCTCCTGTAACAACAATCAATGGATGAAATAATTTGGTGTTAGATAATTGTAATATCCCTCAAAGCTTAAGCTTAGCCAAAAGCTATATCGGTACAAAAGTTATAGGTTACTTATTATTAACTCTTGAATGGCTTTTAATTTTTCAGTATTTAATGATAGTTTTGGTCGAGTAAAATTCAAGTCATCAACTGTATTGATGGGAATCAAATGCATATGTGCATGAGGAACTTCAAGCCCAACAACACTAATACCACATCTATTACAATCAAAAGATTTTTCAATAGCTTTAGCAATCGGTTTTGCAAAAACTAACCATTTACTTAGAAGTGCATCATCTACATCAAACAACTTATCTACTTCCAATTTCGGAATTACTAGCACATGACCTTCTACTAAAGGAAAAATATCTAAGAATGCATAGAAGTTATTATCCTCAAGAATTTTATAGGATGGTATTTCTCCGGCGATGATTTTTGAGAATATAGTTGCCATTAGATGGATATGTTTTCAACTTTGAATTTAAGCTTACCTGCAGGCACTTCAATTTCTGCAATATCGCCCACATTCTTGCCTAATAATCCTTTTCCAATAGGTGAAGTTACTGAAATTTTACCCGATTTTAAATCGGCTTCAGTCTCTGAAACTAATTGGTAAGTAACTGTTTTTTTGGTACCTAAATTGGTAACCTGTACTTTACTTAAAATAGAAACCTTACTGGTATCAACATCTTTAATATCAATCACTCTGGCTGTGGCAATCGCTGATTCTAACTGAGCAATTTTTGCTTCGTGAAGCCCTTGAGCTTCTTTTGCAGCATCATATTCAGCATTTTCCTTCAAGTCACCTTTTTCTCTTGCTTCTTTAATGGCATCTGCTATTTCTGCTCTACCGGTAGATTTTAAATATCCCAGATCTTCTCTCATCTGGTCTAGTGTTTCTTGTGTCACATAATTCAACGTGGACATAGTAATTTGTTATTTTCTAAGATAATTTAAAAAAATAACAACGCTTCCGGTTAAGTTGAAGCGTTGTTGAAATGCAATATTACAAAATTTTATTCAGCCGATTCGCTATCCTTTGCTTTTGCTAAAGTCATCAAACGAAGTGTTACTACATGTACGCCATTAGCCGGACGTTGAGTAGCTCTATAAGAGTAATCAATAGCTAATATTGGTCCGTTTTTACCAATAGATTTTTGAATTGATGCTCCAGCACTTATGCCGGTATAAAATGTACTAGGGGTTGCTGCATTATTGATGTCTTTCTCATAACGATAAGCACCTCTTAGCATAAAGGTTTCTTTGAACGCATACTCTAATCCTCCGCCATAATAATCATTTAAGAAAGAATTAGAAGTAAACGAAAACATAGGAGTCAACCGATGTTTGGGTTTTTCATCTTCAGACTTTGTAAGATTTTCATCTAAATAAATATCATACGCTACCCCAAAGTTTAAATAAGTAGGCATCTCAAATTTCTCAGTTGGAACACGAAGACTCATTCTTGTTGAAGGATCGCTCGCATCCGGCATAGGAGACTCTACAGCAAAACCACTACCGTTGAATCGCATATTCGTACCAACGTTTCTTAATGTAACTCCAAAATGGAAATTATCTCTTTTACCGGTTACATACTGTACGCCTGCTTCAAAAGCGGCACCACTTGCATTGATATTAGAAATTTGCTCTGAAACAAAAGTGCCTGCTATACCTGCGTAAATACTTTCTGAAAATTGTTTGGCAAATCCTAAGCTGATGTTTAAGAATTGAGGTTTGTAAGTTCCAATACCACCTTCAGGGTAATTCCAATCTGTCTTGGTTATCTCTCCAAAGCTAACTGACATTACATTGAAACCTAACACACCAAAGTTGCCGATTTTTTGAGCGATTGCAGCATTATTAACACCAATTCCTGAGCCACTAAGAATTTCAGATCTTGATAATCCAACTTCAGTATTTCTAACAAAAGCAAGGCCTGCAATGTTTGTTTTCATGGCATCTATCCCCCCCACGTAAGCTGTATTCATTCCAAATACACCCGTTGATAACCCCCAAGGATTAATGAGTAACTCTGTAGCACCTGATTGTCCGGTACGATCTTTATTACCTGCAAACGTAGTTGTAGCTGATAATCCAAGCAAGTAAATTACTGCTGTTGATTTAGTAAAAAAACGTTTCATAAACTATTTTATGTTATGCTTGTTTTAGTTAATTGAAAGGAGGTTGGTAGAAGCCTATCAACCTCCTGTTTAATTTTAGTAAGAGTTCACATCTATTGGACGCATAGCTCCAAACCATTTCACTACTCTTTCTCCAATACCGTCTGCTTTAATGTGAATTAAATACATGCCACTTGCTATAGGTAATCCTTTCATGTTACGAATATCCCAATCGATATAAGGCAAGTCATCATCTTTTGACAATGTTTTAATAACTGAACCATCTAATGAATAGATTTGAATCGATGCCTTTTTAGGAAGGTTAATGATACGTACTCTTGTATCCAAACGATTCTTTTCATATCCATTATAAGCATAGTATGGATTTGGTACTACATGCATTCTATCTAATAATTTTTGTTTATCTGAAGAATACGGATTCGTAGCATCGCTAAGTTTCATTGGTGCTAAATCATCGGTTGTAAACTGATATTTAGGGAAGCCCGGAACATTAAATGTATTGTCTGCTACTACACCCGGCGCAACATAATATGCGTAAGGACGTGCTACACGAAAACGTAATCTTGTAGTAGTTGGTATCAAACCATCTTTTAATGGTAACATTGGAGTAAAAGAACTTGCCAATGGAATACCTGCCCACATAAATGATTGGAATGCCCAACTAGATTTAAGATTACGAGCTGCAATCATTTTTCCTAATTCGTCACAACCATCATACTTAGATTTAGAAATATACACAAAATGTTTACCCCCAAAGATAGGATTACCATTAGCATCAATCATTGTTGAGGTTGGATTCCATAACATATCACGACCATTGTCTGATTGTAAATAAGAATCTTCACCAAACACAATGTTTAAACGCTCACCTGTTTCTTGATTGATTGCATAACCTGGGAAATATGAATAGCCAGTATCTTTAGCTCCAGTTGAATAAATAGGATTCCCTTTGCTATCTATTTCTAGATTCCAAGACTTATGGCTTCTTAAGTTAAATTTCAAAGCACCTCCTTCTGACAAAGGAGAAGTACCTGATGTAACTCCGCCATCACTACTTGTTTCTAATACGATACAACGGCTCCATTTAGTAGTATCAGAAGTAAATACTAAATCAACACTATGAATATCGAACAATCTTCCTTGAGAGGAACGAGCTGCAACACCCATACCACACGCAAAGTTATATTCTACCGCAGCCAAAGAATATGGAGCCCATGATGCTGCTATTTGAGCACTATTTGCAAACATTTTTTCATAGAACTGTAATGTATCTCCGTTATTATCATCAGCATTACAAGGCACTGGTGGGTCTTGAGAATTTCTAGTATATCCACCACTTCTAATCCAGTTTAGGGCTGATTCTTTCTCGCCATCAGGCACCCCAGCTAACCATAATACACCTGGATTTTCATAAGTGATATCAGAAGTTAAATAACCATTATCATTACCCCCTAGTTTTCTACTAATTTGACTATAGCTTGGAGCTTGAGTTTGATTAATAGATAGTGATAAACCATAATCCTCTATAATTTGTTCGTTTAATTTATCAAGATTTCTCTCACTATAAATTGGATTTGCAAAATCACCATTTCTAACTAAAACCCATTTAGCATTTTCTGCAACTACATTTTTAGAGGAAGTATCCGGAGAAGGAGCTACTTGAGAGAAGTTACCTGTTTTAGAAGTATCCTTTACTAAGTATAATCTCCATTGACCTGACTTTACTTTTAATGGGTCAATTACTTTCACTCGAACTGGACCACGACCACTGTCATAAATTGGTTGTTTCGATTGATACCCATTTACAGATGACATTGCTTCGGTTTCAGAGAACTTACTAAGTTGTACATCAAAACCACCATTTCCTTTACCTTCTAATTGTGTAATTACAACACCACTTCCATAATCAGCATTTAAAACTGTACCCATATTGCCATTTGCAGGATTAGGCATTACAGTTAAAATTTGATCACTCAACGGCGCACCTCCAGGACCGTGAGCACTTTCAATATAAGCTTTGTCTTGTGTGCCTGGTTCGTTAAGTGGACTAAAGTTAGCAAAGTTGTTATAGGCATACGATATAGCTATAAAATAGTACGACTTATAGTTTACTAATCGTTTATCATCACCTTGAGCAAAGGCATCTTGTGAAATTTCAAAGCTATGAGCGATTCCGGTATCACTACCATTTACTTTTATAACCGGTGTATAACAAGAATCACAACCATCAATATCGATGTTTTTATTCCAGTTAACTATCTGAGCTACTCCATTCTTTATATCACATTGGAAAACTTCTTTAGCTACCGATTCATCTAATTTACCATTTTCATCAAAAATCTGCGCAGGTGTAATGAAAGAGTTTTTCAATTGGAAAACACGATATCCTTCAAATTGATAGAGGGTATCTTTTCCAGTAAAACCTAGACGAGAAGCTTTAGAAACGCGAACTGAGTATTTTGCAGAATCGGGTTCATAACCATATTTCTCCATATAGTTCGTGCTGTTTCTATCGTTTTGTAAGTAAAAAATTACTTTTCTATCCATTTCACGATAAACTACTCTTGGAGTTTCAGGTCCTTCAATAGTTTTAAAGTTATTATCAAATAAGTCTTGCGTTAAATCATCCGCAACACGAATTTTTTTGAAATTACCTGTAGGACATCCGCCAGCATTAGCCACCCATACTGCACCGATGATAATGTCATTTACATCACCAGGACGAAGTTGGAAAGGGCCAGCAGAGTGAATGAAACGACGATCACCAGGGGCATTTTGACAAACACATTCTGACCAACCAGAGTTTACATCGCCAGCAAATACAAATTTGATAGGATTGCCAGAACCTAGACCACTACAAGGAACACCAGCAGTACCATCAAAATCATAGTTAAACAATTGACCATTACGTCGAGAGCCTGTCATGTAGAAATAAACATCTACTCCATTGTTAGGATCCGATAATTCCGCGATAGGACTACTGTTGGTGAAATAAGTAAATGCCTGCATTTTTAACTTAACAGTGTCTTCTTTTCCAGTTAATGCATTATGAAAATAACGTTGAGGACCTATAAAGAAATCGACACCGACCATAGGAGGATTAGATCCATAAGAGGTAGGTTCGCCATTACCGTCAATGTTGGTAGCATTATAAAGTATGCCAAGACCTCTGATGGTATCAGCACCAATATAATCATCAAAAGCATAGCCAAGATCCGCATCAGTCCAAGTTGCCATAAAAGCACTGTCTAGAGTTAAACCGGCACGGTTAATTACACGATAGTTATAAAAGGTTGCATCATTCAAAAAGTCTTTTGTAGAGAAAGCAAAAGCAGAAGTTTGAATTTCGATACCTATCGATTCACTTTTAGTTTGAAGTTTTGTATTACCACGATCATTGAATACCCACCATACCATTTGGTCGCCACGTCCCGGATCTTCCATATTCGGATAGTCGCCCAATTCTGGATTATAAACATCTTGTGGGTTATTTACACCTTGAACGTTATTATTGATAAATGGTGCATAATCTCTATCGTCTAATTCAAGTATAGAGTTTGTGGAACCTACAGCCTTCCAGTCGTTAGTATTAGTCGGTTGATTAGGATCAGTTCCTAAACCATTACCTCTTGCAGGCCATTCCCAGATTTTACGGAATTTTTCAACTTTATAGTTGCTGATTAAATTTTTATCTCCAGACTTTGTTAACTCTTTCCATTCATTTACCAGTACTCGATCAAGTTTCCAAAATTTATCCCATTCATTACAGGTATTTTTAGAAATTTCATAAGTACCGCCATTATAATTTAATGGGCCTGGCCAGTAGTCATTGCCCGCTGCTCTAAAGAGCTGTGCTGCAACTTTGAGAGAACCATTTTGAATACCACCTACCCAGCAAGAACCTGCAAATAATGCATTCTTTCTGGAGCCTTTTGGAATTTCGTAAGCGGCATTTGTAGTTCCTTGATCCCACCACATGTCTCCACCCGTCATAAGACGTGCTTTTACGTTATTGATGTCCAAATCAATAGCGGCTGTTGCGGGGCTACAATCCGCAGCTGTTGATTTTAGTACCTGCTTCTGTCCCTTCATACCTATAGTAGGCAATGCATAACCTTCTGTGGCTCCCACAGTAAGTGCTACAACGGCTACTAAGGCTTTCATTTTGTTACTAATCATAGTTTGCTACTTGAATTTATGTACTAAGTAAATTTTAGAAGTTTAATTGAATACCTAAGTTAATTCTACGTGGATTATTAATAAATCCAGAGTTTTGATTAGAAATAGTATATAGGTCAATGTATCCTTGAGGATTAATTTGGTTGTTTGCCACTTGTTGTCCTTGTGGTGATGTTAAGTAACCATTATCATCCGGGCGTCCGGTATATGGATATACACCTAACACATCACGAGTATTAAGAATATTGGTTACATACATGAATGCCATTAAGCCTAATGGTTTTTTAGGTGCAGAACCTTCTGCAGCTTTTTTACCAAAGTAAATATCGAATTGTTTTTCCAATCTTGCATCAAGCATGTAGTGCCAAGGAATACGAGATTGTTGAACTCCACCTTGAATGGTATTACTTACTACGTTCAAATATTTTGTATAAGGCTCTCCACTTCTGGCTCTGAATGTGAAGTTAAGTCCCATATTTTCGAAGATATGTTTGTCTGCAACAACTGGGCCTTCGCCTCTTTCATAACGGTAATCTAAGTTTAAATTGATACCGTGTCTAGAATCAACATTCAAAGGAACGCTAAAGCGCATGTTTGGAATTTG
>CALMXV010000325.1 GCA_937871155.1 uncultured Taibaiella sp.
CAATTTGATACCTTTGTTCTTGGGTGAGTTGATGGTAAGTTTTTGATGTCATAATACAACACAAAGATGAGCCAGAAAACTCATCCTTCTTTCGGGGGCGCGCCCCCGAAAGAAGGATGCCCAACTGTTGCACTTGTTATTTGAACTTAGGAAATCTCAAAACACAGATAATCCATATGAAAAATGGAGAAATAGTAAAACTGGTAGTCCAAACAAGGTTGCTAAGCCAGATGGAAAAGGTGGATTTGTTGATGTTGACAGACCACCAAATTGGTATGATCATAAAAGACCTGATGGCGGAAATATATCTAAAAAGAAATAATTATGAAGAATGCATTTTTTGAATTATTTGAAGAGGTTAATAAAATACTATATAAGTTTCATGAGGAACTTAATATTATTCAGAAAAAGAAACTTTTAAAATTACAGATCGAATTTCTTGAAGCTGCTGCTTACAATCATAATGCTGAAGCACAATTTGAATTAGCTTTAAAATTTGCAGAAACCGGTTATTTAGTTCCAAACCCCTTCTACAGTAAAAAAGAATATGAAAAATGGTTAAAAATTGCTGTTGATAATGGTAATTCGGCTGCAATGCCAAATCTAGCTAATGTCTATTTATGGAACGAAGACAAAAAAAAACGAAGAATTATTGACGGACTTATATTGCTTGAGGTAGCTCGTCAACAAAATGTTGGATATTCTTCCCATAACTATACTAATATTCTTAAACACCTTAAAAATAAAAAATCTGATTTAAGAAATAATCTATTAATTGAATTGGTAAAACTTCCAGATAAAGGAAAGAAATTTTTGAAAAAATATCCTGATTATGCTGAAGCATTAAATGTTGCAGATTAGCCCAAAGGCAAGAATGATGTGAATGCAATGTGCGTTCGCTTCTTGTGCCACTCAAAATAAATTCTTTGAAAACTTTTTCATTAAAAAAAATATAAACAATAAAATGAAACACCTTCTACTAATTATCGCAATACTATTTTGCATTGACAATAATGTTTTTGCACAAGGCATCAACAACGATCCCATTTGCGGTATCTGGTATGACTATGATGCCGCAGGTCAGCGTATAAAACGATACTACGAATGTAAAGACCCTTATAACCAAGAAGGGCAGGTACGCTTCCCAATCGGTGTAAACATTTTTCCCAACCCAACAGACGGCGGTGTTACGGGAGTTACAGATGAAACAATGGATGAACTTTCTATGACTATCTACAATATAGGTGGTATTTTGGTTACTTCCACAAGCTGTACAGAGTGTAATCATTTAAGTTTAGATATTTCCTACCAACTACAAGGGACTTTTGTAGTTCGTATGTTTGGTACAAAGCAGGGATATGATAATCTCGATAAAAGCACCACCATTATCAAAACGGATTAGCTTTTCATTATCAAGATAAAGTATTTAATTGAAGTATTAATGTGCCAATAATAGCCCCGGAAGATTTTTATACAATATGAAAAACTTCCCATGTTAAAATTTGTTCATCTTAGAGCCAACGTTTACCCAACAACAAAGGCTAACAAAAACTCCTATCTATATTTACCGACTATACTTTTCAAAAGCCTTGTCCTGAAATAAGGTTGCCCCCAAATATGTAAAACTCCCAAATGTTGTAAGAATTTAGTGTAAGTAATGTGCAAAAGTTTTTTGTGTCGCACAGAAGGTAGTAAACTGGCTAAAGTAATATGGCGTTTTTCAAACGCTCTTCTACAAGTTCATCAAGATAAAATTAGTCATCCTATTGTATAAGTGAAATCGTGCATTGCCGCCGGAGATGCCATGGGCGCGGTTGGGGTAGTATTCTGCTTCGTAGTTTTTATTGTTTCTTATCAGTTCATTTACCAGCATTACTTGGTTTTGGAAATGCACATTATCATCTGCGGTACCATGTATTACTAAGTATTTTCCTTTTAGGTTTTTCGCCATTTTCTCAGGTGCATTATCATCATAGCCTTTAGGGTTTTCTTGTGGAGTTCGCATATATCTTTCCGTATAGATATTGTCGTAATAACGCCAGTTGGTAACGGGTGCAACGGCAATTGCGGCTTTAAACACATCAGCTCCTTTGAAGATACAAGTACTGCTCATAAAGCCTCCATAGCTCCACCCCCAAATACCGATTCTGTCTTTGTCCACATAAGGTAAGGTTGCAAGATTTTTAGCTACGGCAATTTGGTCGTTGCTTTCAAGGTTCCCAAGTTGTAGATAGGTTTTCTTTTTAAACGCTTCGCCTCTGAAACCCGTTCCGGTACCATCTACACATACAATGATATACCCCTTCTGTGCCAGCATTTGATGCCACCAATAGTCTCTTGCCGGAAAGGCATCTACTACTTGCTGTGAGCCCGGTCCACTATATTGAAATAAGAGAACCGGATGTTTTTTTGTTTTATCAAATTGGGGCGGAGTAATCATCCAGCCGTTTAAGAAAGTACCGGCCTCAGCTCCATCTACTTTTATAAATTGAATCTTCCCCCAATCATAAGCTTGTAACTTTTCTGATAGTTTTTTATTGTCTTCAAGGATGCGAACAATCTTTCCGTTATGGTCGCGGAGATAGTAAACCGGTGGCGTATGAAGAGTAGAGTATTTATCAAGAAAAAATTGATAACCGGCAATGGGAGTGATAGCATGAGTGCCTTTTTCAGGAGTCAGCAGTTTATTGTTTTCACCTTTCCAGTTGACCACATATAGTTGGCGTTCTAGTGGTGAGGTAGCCGCTGAGGTATAATACAACAGTTCATTTTTCTCATCAATAGCAATTAGGCTTTCGATGTCATAGTTGCCTTGAGTAAGTGGGGAAAGTGTTTTAGTAGTCCAGTTATAATGATAGAAATGATTGTAGCCGCTTTTTTCACTATTAAAAATGAAGGAGGTACCATCTGGTAAAAACTGAAGATTATCGTTGATGTCGATATAGTAATTGTTGGTTTCTTCGTAGATGGTATTGGTTTTGCCGGTGGAAGCGTGGGTAAGCAAAAGCTCTAAATGATTTTGGTGGCGGTTGAGTTTGTAGATACAAAGTTGATCGTCCTTATTGGTCCATTTGATACGAGGAATGTATAGGTCTGTTTCTGTCCCGATGTCTGCTTTCGTTGTTTTGTGTGATGCCAGCTGATAGATTTTTATTTGAATGATCGAGTTGGGCTCACCTGCTTTAGGGTATTTGTATCGGTAAGGAGTCGGGTAGAGGCTATCAAATTGCATCATGGTAAATTCGGGTACTGCACGCTCATCAAAACGATAGTAGGCTAGGGCATTACCTTGCGGCGACCATTGATAGGCTTGCGACATTTCAAACTCTTCTTCATATACCCAATCGCAATTGCCATTGATGATTTCATTGGTTTTCCCATCTTGGGTAATGGCGATGGTTTTGTTTTTTGTTAAATCTTTATAATAGAG
>CALMXV010000326.1 GCA_937871155.1 uncultured Taibaiella sp.
CCAAATGCTGTAGCGGCAAATGCTATTGCGATTGCTATAGGAATTAATGCAAGAGAGTTGATGCCTAAGAATAATTTTGAAAGTCCCAATAAAGGGAGTATCCAAATGCCTACTGCCATCATACACCAAAATTGTACGGTACAAATAAGTGTATAAAAAAGAATTTGCCCAAGCGACAACATCAATTGAGTGTTAGGGATAAGAACCACTCGAACGGCACTGCCATCTTCACGTTCACGTATCATGTGCCCCGCAATAGGAATCACAATAAAGAACATACCAAAGATAGCCCAAGCAGGTACATTATGTTGCGTAGAGTTGATGAGGTGTTTGTCTTCAATGCTTTTTTGTACTTGGTCTTCTTTCACACCTATACCTTGAAAAAGTTTTTCAAAATTCATAGGTGTTGCTGAAGTATCCCCTTGTAAGGCACTCAATTTAGAAAGTCGTTCTACCAGTAAATTGCTACAAGAGTAGGTAACAAATTTATCTATAGCAAAAGAGATAGATGACCTAAAAGCCGGCTTAGCAATAGGGTTGAAGTAAATGCGTACATAAGAGGTCGCTCTTGCTTCTCTTGAAGGCATCGTACCGCCCATACCCATTTTACTTGAAAGCTCATTGGCTAAAAGATTGGCTGCATTGGCAATTTCTGCTGTAGCACCTGACGGTATAATAACGCCTACTTGATAATTACTTTTTAATAAGTACAATCTTAAACTGCTATCGGTAAGAGTAGCTCCATCTATAGATTCTACTACATTGAAGTTTTTACTTTTTTTAAGTCCTTGAATGATATCTTCTGAAAGTCTTCCTTTATCATGATTCACTAATAGTAAATCAAATTTCAAATCCTGATAGTCTTTAAATGGAGCATCTTGTACTAAAGACATTACAATGATTAAAAGGATTGGCATTAAAAACAATAAAGCAATGCCCCCAAGGTCACGCTTCAGTAATATCCATTCTTTAATTATTGTAGCTACTATCTTTTTCATCTTTATTAATCTCTAACGGTATGCCCTGTTAAGGTTAAGAAAACATCTTCCAATTTATTAGCTCCTTCAGTAGTAGCTATTAAGTTTTTAGGGCTTCCTTCTGCTATGAGCTTTCCTTCATCTACAATGATGACATCATTACATAGCTCTTCTGCTTCATCCAAATGATGCGAAGTGTATAATATTGTTTTGGAGGTTTGATGATAGTCTCTTAAGAAATCATGTATCAAGGCTCTCGACTGAACATCCACACCGGCTGTAGGCTCGTCTAAGATGAGTAGTTGAGGCTGGTGCAATAAAGAAGCAATGATATTGGCTCTTCGTTTCATGCCACCACTAAAGCTTTGAATTCGTTTATCTCCGTGTTTTGATAAGCCTAGTTTTTCTAATAGTTGCCCGGCTCGTTGTTTTATTTCTTGTGAAGATAAATTGTAGAGTTGCCCTATATATCGATAGTTTTCCCAAGCGGTAAGATTACCGAAAAGTGCTATCTGCTGCGGTACTACGCCTATCCTGCTTCGTATAGAAGCCGTATCCGAAAGAATATCTTTTCTTAAAATGGTTACCTTGCCATCATCAGCCCTTAGAAGCCCACATAGGATATTGATGCAAGTTGTTTTACCGGCACCATTGGGTCCCAGCAATCCGGTTATACTTCCTTCTTGAACATTCATGGTAAGCCCATCTAATGCCGGCGACCAAGCTCCTTTATAGTGTTTTTTAAGATTTTCGATTTCAATTGCCGAAGCCATTACTTTATAAAGCTTAAATCTTGTACAAGTTTCGTTGGCAATTCAGGCAACATATTTCTTGGTAATAAGAAGGTGGTTAATTCAGCAAATTCTCTAAAGATATAATGACTATCAGCAGCACCTCTTAGGTATTGAGCACCTGTACTACCACCCGTACCGGTACGGTTGCCAATGACACGCTGCACCATATGAATATGACGATAGCGCCACATCGCTAAATGTTCATCTATTTCTAATAAAATACTGAGCAATTCAAAAGGTAGGTGTAATAAAGGATAGTCTCTGTAAAGCATGATGAATAGAGCATTCCTTCCGGCATCTTGTGATATTTTTTTTCCTTCAATGGTTGACGAGGTATCAATAAACATTTTATCAAATAGAGACAGATTGCCGGCTTCAGCTGTTGACAAACTGTTTTTATAAGCTTCTCTATATTGTTGCCAGAAAGGAGTTGCATCATACCAATAGCTTGGATCATTCACGAAAGGCATTCGCTCCAGCCATTTCATAATTAAAGAAAACAACGATTCTTCTTCCTCTGCTTTCTTTACACGCTCTACATCTTCTGGTTTTAGCTGTGATAAATAATACCCTTTTCCATGACGGTCGTCAAATTTCAATCCTAAAGCGGCTTCGATCACCTTAAACTGAATGCTTTGAAATCCCGATGCCGGACGAAGCAAATCTCTAAAGTCAAGGAAATCTAAAGGAGTCATAGTCTCCATGATGCCTAGTTGGCTGACCCCCAATTCTAATATGGCGGATATTCTTTTCAGTCGATGCAAGCAATTATAAATATCAGCAGAGTTGTTAGATATGTTGGGTTGTTTAAATACATCACGCACTATGTTTAGTTCATGAGTTATTTGCTTAAACCAAAGCTCATAGGATTGATGAATAATGATAAATAACATTTCATCATCAGCTCTGATGCCTTCTTTGGCACTTTCCGGAAATTGAGCATTTAAGATGTTTTGTAACTGGAGATACTCTCCGTAATAGACAGGCTTTCTTTCTTTCATAATTTTCGAAAGTTACAAATTATCAATTATTAGCCTTCTTTATTTTTCAAAAGAAATGAATAGCTACAAGAACTTAACACAGTTGCTACAAGTGTGTATTCATTTTTTCAAAAGCAATGAAATAATAGGATTAATAGTCGCCTAAAGTTTCAGGGAGTTGCTCTAAAGCCTTTTCTAATTGTGCGTCATTAGGTGCAATGCCATGCCATTCATGGGTGCCTTCCATAAAGTCAACTCCTTTACCCATAGCGGTTTTCATCACTATACAAATAGGCTTGCCTTTGCCGGTAAGGCTTTTAGCCGTAGCTAATGTTGCTACTACTGCATCCATATTATTGCCATCCACCTCTAATACTTCCCATCCGAAAGCAATGAATTTATCTTTGATAGAATCTAAGCCCAACACTAGAGCTATAGGTCCATCAATTTGCTGACCGTTGAAGTCGATAGTCGCAATAAGGTTGTCGATTTTATTATGTGCGGCAAACATAATGGCTTCCCAGTTTTGACCTTCTTGCAATTCGCCATCGCCATGTAATGAAAAAACTAGATGGGAATCTTGGTTCAATTTTTTAGTTAATGCAGCGCCACAAGCTACACTCATACCTTGACCTAAAGAGCCGCTAGCTATACGCACACCCGGTAGATGTTCATGGG
>CALMXV010000327.1 GCA_937871155.1 uncultured Taibaiella sp.
ATTCCGGATGTAAAAGGCCGTGAGAAAATTTTCGAAGTACACTTAAAGCCAATTAAAATTGCAAAAGACCTAAACATACATAAGTTGGCAGTTCAGACTCCAGGCTTTGCAGGTGCTGATATCGCTAACATCTGTAATGAAGCGGCTTTAATAGCTGCTCGTAAAGGAAAAGAGTTTGTGGATATGTCGGATTTTAACAATGCTATTGATCGGGTGATTGGTGGCTTGGAAAAGAAAAATAAAATTATCCTTCCGGAAGAAAAGCGGGTCATAGCGTATCATGAAGCGGGTCATGCGGTGTCTGGTTGGTTTTTAGAGCATGCACATCCTTTAGTCAAGGTAACTATCGTACCGAGAGGTGTGGCCGCATTAGGCTATGCACAGTATCTACCTAAAGAAATGTACATCCGTAATACAGACCATTTAATGGATGATATGTGTATGTCTCTAGGTGGTAGAGCTGTAGAAGAGTTGGTATTTGGAAAAATATCTACCGGTGCTTTAAGCGATTTGCAACACGTAACCAAAATGGCTTATGCTATGGTGGCTATGTATGGCATGAATCAGGTTATTGGGAATGTATCATTTTATGACCCTAACAACGACCAAAGCTTTACCAAGCCTTATGCAGAAGAAACCGGAAAGTTGATAGATGAAGAAGCACGTAAAATTATTGATCAAGCCTATAACCGTGTGAAAAATCTTTTAAATGAAAAGATGGATGCGGTGAAAACGATAGCTGAAGAATTGTTGAAAAAGGAAATTTTATATAAAGATGATTTAGAAAGATTGATTGGTCAACGACCTTTTGTAGATCATTTAGCTGCTGAGGAAGATGCATTAGAAAATAATTCAATGCCAACAACAGTGGCTGATGATGTAGCTAATACACCGATAGAAGCATAAGTAACTATTAATTTTATTAAAGATAAAGAGGGTGTTTCATTTAATGAAGCATCTTTTTTTTTGAACTTAGGGATGTAACTAGTAACTTTTTTGAATAGCTTACAGCATATATATCTTTATTATTGAATGAGGAAATTATTACACATCATTTTTATTCTTCTTACCCCTAATTATGCTTTTTCACAAAAAGTAAAATGGAATAGTCAACAAAGCATTGGACTTTTAATCGACTATCCTATTACTAGTGAAAAGCTTCCGGAATCAACGGCTAGAGTATATAGACCAATTTTATTTCAAGTCAATTTACGCTTCCCTTTGCTTAAAAAATATGAACGAAATCAATTGACTTTTCAATTACAGCCACAGTTTAATTATGTGATGAAGGTTGAGGGATTGGATTTATTTTTCTTTGAGTATGGGTTGAATTGTGGTTTGGCTTATGAGTATTATTTTCATCGTAATGCAATCTTTTATACGGGCATTGGTACAGGTCCCCATTATGTTAATATAGAAACCTCCTACCAAAAAAATGGGTATATCTTTTCAAACAACGGCTTTGTTGGCTTACATCAATTACTAGGTAAATCGAAGTGGATGATGAACTACGAAGTCCGATTCCGACATATCTCTAATGCTGGGCTTCAAATCCCAAATTCGGGTATTGATAATTTTTTTGTAGGAGTTGGTTTGTCAAAATTTATTAATTCGTACAAATAATTTGTTAGGTAGTTTTCAGACAGTATTTTAGATTATATACCTACTTCACCTCATAAGAGTCCCATATATCCGCATTCTTTTTTACTTCTTTCATTTGGCTCATATAAATCTCATTGCCGTTACAGCGAAGGTTTATCATTCCAAATTGTATCGACCCTTTGTTGACATTGGTGGAACGTGCTAACTCCGTAGAATAGACTAACGGTCTTTTGCTTCGTGAATATTTACCGGCACAGCCGATGGCATCCGCTCTTGGATGCGCATAACCTTCATTATCACCTGATGAAATTACAGTGGCTAATGGATTGGTTAATTTTAAAAAGTCTTCTGAAAAATCGGAGGAACCATGATGACAACTCTTTGCTACATCTACTTCAAAAGGGTGCTGATTCGAGTATTTCGTCATTAAGTAGTTTTGAGATTCTGTATTGAGATCACCACCTAATAGCATCGTACGTTTCCCAAAGGTTGCTTTGATAACTAAGCTATTACCATTGATGGTTACACCTTCATCTTTCCAATAAACCAGTCCTTTTTTAGTACCTATCTTTTCTGTAAAAGGCGCTAGCACTTCCAATTTAAATTCCTGACCTTCGATTGTTTTT
>CALMXV010000328.1 GCA_937871155.1 uncultured Taibaiella sp.
CTAAAATTCGAATACCCATGGTTGTAATTTTTTTTTGAATCGTGTTGCAAAAATAGCGTATCACAAAGAACAGAAAAGGATTGTGCACTATTTTTTTAATAAAACAATTTGTTGCCCCAGCTAAGGTACTACTATAGTGCTTTTACGGCGATGGCACCGTTCAAGGCTATTGCTATGTTTGAGTAAATATGCTTATCGCTCTTTTATAAAAAAATCGACTACCCATTTTAGGATAGCCGAAGTTTTGTAAACACCATGAAATACAATTTTTATAAACTCATTTTCTCTAAGATGCGCTCCAGGTCGTTGTCGTTATAAAATTCAATCTGAATACTTCCTTTGCCATTTTTTTTACGGTCTAGTTTTACCCGAGTAGAAAAATGCGAAGCCATATTATCTTCAATTCGTTTATAAGCAGGCGGCAAGCTATTAGTAGTGTTTGTAGTGGTGGTAGCTGCTTTGCTTTCCGCTAACATATCTTTTACTAGTGCTTCTACTTGCCTTACCGACAACCCTTTTTCTTTTACTTCACGATGCACATAGAGTTGTTGGTCTATTTGTTCTAAGCTGATAATGGCACGTGCATGACCCATACTGATAGCACCATCACGAACTGATTTTTGAATATCTGGAGGTAGTTTTAGTAAGCGGATATAGTTGGTTACCGTGCTACGATCTTTTTTCATTCGTTCGGCTACTTGCTCTTGAGTTAGGTCACATTCATCCATCAAACGTTTGTAACTAAGGCTTATTTCAATTGCGTTTAGGTCTTCGCGTTGTAGGTTTTCCAACAAAGCCATTTCTAATAGCTGTTGGTCGTCAGCCGTACGGATATAAGCCGGTATATCCTTTAGCCCTGCCATTTTAGAAGCGCGCCATCTACGTTCACCAGAGATAAGCTGGTATTGAGTAGGCCCAAGTTTTACAACGGTTATCGGCTGAATGATGTCATGCAGTTGGATACTTTCTGAAAGTTCTTTTAAAGCTTGCTCATCAAAATCTCTACGGGGTTGTTTGGGGTTTACTTCTATTTGCTCGATGGGAATGCGAGGCATAGGGTTGTTGCTGGTCACAGGAGCTACGCCACCCGGTACGGGCACTTTCATCTCTTCGTCTATCGTGTCTAGCAAGGCACGGATACCACGACCTAATGCTTGTTTTTTATTGTTGTTATTATTTTGTGCCATGCTCATCAATTTCAAATATTTTGTCTTCGTTCTTTATTTTAGTAAGGTTGTTTTTTTGAAGAATTTCTTTGGCTAGGTTCAGGTAGTTTACGGCACCGGTGCTTTCTGTATCATACATAATAGCAGGTTTGCCAAAGCTGGGAGCCTCTCCCA
>CALMXV010000329.1 GCA_937871155.1 uncultured Taibaiella sp.
ATAGGCTTTTATCTTTCCCTTGTGTACAAAATACATACGATGAGGTCGGTTGCCCTCTGAATAGATGATTTGCTTTTTCTTAAACTTAGCGATTACTCTGTCTTTTGTAAAATCTTCTAAGGCTTCTTTACTGCTTACTTTTGAAAGCAAGTCGGTTACTTTATCTAGGTTTCCTGCAAGTTCTTCTTTTAGTGAATCTACCCTTCGCAATCGGGTTTCTACGGCACTTAACAACTCGGCGCCACTAAAGGGTTTAGTGATATAATCATCGGCACCCAATTCCATACCGCGCCTCATCTCGGCACGTTCTGCTTTAGCCGTAAGGAATATAAACGGGATATTTTGGGTGTCTTTATTTTTTTGAAGCGTATGTATAACCCCATAACCATCCAATACAGGCATCATGATATCGCATATTATCAAATCAGGACGATGATGCAATGCAGCAGAGATGCCTTCTTTGCCATCTGCAGCCGTAAGCACACTATAGCCTGCAAGTTCCATGATTTCAGCCATGTTTTCACGAATCTCTAAATTGTCTTCAATCAATAATATTTTTTTCATGGCGTATGTTTGAATGCTTTATAAAAATGCAATGTAAAGGTAGTGCCTTCATTTATTTTACTTGCATAAGATACACTTCCGTGCATCAACTCGGCATACTTGGCTACGATATGCAATCCTAAACCGGTACCTTGAATGTTAGATACATTTTCTCCTCTGAAAAATCGTTCGAATAAATGTTCTTGATCGGCAGCAGATATGCCTATGCCTTGGTCCGCTACGCTTAAGGTCAGTTCTTTTCCCTTCTGCATTGTAGCAATTTTAATCACCTTCCCTTCACTAGAGAATTTCACCGCATTGGATACCAAATTCATTAAGATATTTCTAAACACCGAAAGGTCTAAATTTACATTTTTATCCCCTTCATGGAGGTACTCAATAGTTTGACCGGGTTTTAAAATGGTATTGAGTTCTTTTAGCAGTTCAAGTATGCGTTCTTCAACATCAAACACTGCTAATCGTATTTGAATTCTTCCTTCTTCAATTTTTCCTACTGATAAGAAATCATTCAAAATATCATTCAGCATGTTTCCTGAAGATATGATTCGGAGAATATGTTTTTCTCGTTTTACTTGTTCGTCTGCTTTGGTATATTTTGATATTAGATAGGCAGAAGAAAGTATGGTGCTAAGCGGTGTACGAAACTCATGTGAAGCCATAGAAACAAATCTTGACTTCAATTCGTTCAGCTCTTTTTCTTTAGCCAATGCTTCAGACAAAGACTGAGTACGCTCCTCTACCCGTTTCTCTAGCTTCGTATTTAATTGCACTAATGCTAGTTCCGATTTTTTACGAATCGAGATATCGCTAATAAAAGCAATAACAAATTTTTCAGTTTCTGTTTGGTAAGAGCTAAGACTTACTTCTACAGGAAATTCGGTGGTATCTTTTTTCACACCGTTAAGGTCTAAACCTGCACCCATAGGGCGGCTATAGGAGGTGGAATTGGTATAATTTTCTCTAAGAGATACATGCTTTTTATGATACCGAGAAGGGATTAAAACTTCTATTTTTTGGTTTAAAAGATCGTCTTTATCGTAGCCAAATTGTTGTAAGCAAAAATCATTTATCATGATGATTTCACCAGCACTATTGGTTACTAATATACCAATAGCCGCATTGTTAAAAAGTGCTTCAAATTCTTTTCCTGCATTACTTAATGGCATAGCATATAACAATATGCAGACGAATATACTGCTGATTTTCTTATTTTTAAAGTCGCTGTTTTCAGCTATTTTTTTTTACTTAGTTTTTTTGTTTTTCGGAAATTGTTATTACCTTTCGCAGATAACATAAACATCATAGTCTTGAAACGTTTTATACTTTCTCTGGTCGTAATATTTCCACTGTTAGCTCAGGCGCAGCGCCATCATGAGGTAGGATTATTTGCAGGTGTTAGCAATTACCATGGTGACTTACAAGATAAATGGTTTCCCGATAATGGCTACAGACCCAATGTAGGAGTCTTTTATAAATACTTCATGAACCCACGTGTTGGGATTCGTTTGGGTGCCAACTATTCTAAAATTACTGCGGCAGATAGCCTTTCAGATATTGCGGTAAAACAGCTTCGGAATCTACGTTTTGAATCTAAGTTGTTTGAAATGCACGCCGGTCTTGAGATTAACTTATTGCCGGTAGATAGAGAACGTGCAAAGGTTTCTCCCTATATCTTTGGTGGCCTTTCTGTATTTTATTTCAATCCCTACACAGATGGGATGAATGGTGAAAAAGTAATGCTTCGCCCGCTTAGTACTGAAGGACAAGGAATGTCCCAATATCCTGACCGTAAAAATTATAGCAATATCAATGTAGCACTTCCTTTTGGCGGTGGTATGAAATTTTTTATTGGCAAAACCTTAATGCTTACTACCGAGCTTGGCTTCCGCTATACAGCTACAGACTATTTGGATGATGTTAGCAAATCTTATGTCAATCAAAACGAATTATTTCAAGACAGAGGTCGCCAATCGGTGGACTTATCTTTTCGTGGTGACGAACTCATAGGACAAAAAGTACCCTATCCAGATTATGGCTATCAACGAGGCGATAGCAAAGCTAATGACTGGTTTTGGTACGGAGGTTTAACGCTCGCTGTTTATTTCGATGCGTTTAATAACCTCAATACCTACTGGCAAGCAAAATGCCCTGGATTGTTTGGAAGATAATTTTTTAAATAACATAATGAAAACTAGGCTAGCTCAAAAGGTTAGCCTATTTTTTATCATAGTTTTTCAATCTAAATACAGAAAACAGCAAAAATGAATGAGGCATTTGAAAATAAACTTTTTATTTCACATTTGATTTTCTCCAAACAACCCCTTATCTTTAACTATTCCTTAACCACAAAATAAATTAAAACCATGAAAAATCAGCTTAAAAGCCTTATTGGGGGGGGGGGGGAAATTTTCCTTATGCCCCCCGGAAAACCAATCACAGCGCAGGTTCTCATTCCGCCAACCTTAACTGAAACGTCTGTGGCACCACTCACTGTTTATCCTTGTTTCGAACCCGTTATCAACTGCGATATGTTACATCGTGGAGGTAATGATGTACTGAAAGCTATTACTTGGGACAATGGAACTAGACCACCTATTCCGGGAATTAATACAATATCTTGTGCCAATGCTGCACCGGGCAATAACCAAGCCTATGTATTTGTAGAAGACTGGGTAGGGAATCAGCTCATTTTTACTCTACCTGCTGACTCCAAGCAACCGGATATCGTGCTGGCTGATGATATGCAAAACCCAGGAGTAGATTATTTTATAGGTGTAGTGTATGTAACTGGACCTAATATTTACACTCAAACCTCTCCTTCTTATCAACTTGAAAACCAACATGTAAACCTCGATGTATATCGGCTTAAAAATGCAGGTACGGCAGGAATGGCAGTAACCTTACATTATAGCAATCAGGTGCCATGGATAATCCTTGGAGGCAATGGCGATATTGATTTAGTTGCCAATCAAGGACATCCTCATATAGATATGTGGTCGGATGTAGGCAACCCCATCAATGG
>CALMXV010000330.1 GCA_937871155.1 uncultured Taibaiella sp.
CTAAATAGGCTTCTGCTTGTTGAGTCATAAAGTTGGTTTGCTCTAATGAGGCATCTTTATTCAACTCAAGCTGTAATAGAAACTCAGACTTGTCATTTGAAGGGAAGAAGTCGCTACCGATATAGCCTTTACTTAATAACATAATAGATGCCACAAACAATACCACAGCAGTTCCAATCGATAACAGTTTGTTTTTTCTGGATCCTAAAGCCCATTTCAATAAATTACCAATTCCATCACTTAAACGTTGAATGAAGTTTTCGAACTTAATAATGATCTTACCAAAGAACTTATTCGGTTCGATATGTTCCAATTTTCCGAATCTTGAATACAACCAAGGAACTACCGTAAACGAAACTAATAATGATAGTAACGTAGATACCATCACGGTAACGGTAAACTGGCGTAATATAGATGATACTAAACCGGTAGAAAGTGAAATAGGTAAGAACACTACAACAATAACCAAAGTAATGGCGGTAACGGTAAAGCCAATTTCTTTAGCCCCATCAAACGCGGCACGTACTTTATTCTTGCCCATTTCCATGTGACGGTGAATATTTTCAATTACAACTATCGCATCATCAACTAAGATACCCACCACCAGTGAAAGTCCTAATAAGGTCATTAAGTTGAGGGTATAACCCAACATATATAATGCAATAAACGTAGCTATTAAAGACAATGGGATTGCAATCATAGTGATGGTTGCATTTCTAAGGCTGTGTAAAAAGAATAACATGATAAGACCTACTAACACGATTGCTAACATCAAATCGAAGATGACATTGTTAGCAGACTTCAAGGTATAATTGGTGCTATCACTAGCTACGGTAATCTTGATATCATTGGCTTTGTAGTCCTGTTCTACTATATCTATAGTTTGTTTTACTTGCTTAGAAACCGCTACCGCATTAGCATCCGACTGCTTATACACTTGAAGCAATACGGTGTTTTTACGATCGATACGGGCAATTTTTTCTGCATCTTTAATCCCATCTTGCACATCGGCTACATCACTAAGGCGAATATTCATTCCTTTAGGAGTAGTCAAAGGAAGATTTCTCATCTCATCAATAGAAGCGAATTTACCCGAAAGGCGAATAGTGGTTTGATTGTCTCTAGTCTTGATATTACCGGTAGGGAAATCCATGTTAGCCGCAGCTATCTGTTGTTGCACTTGCACGATAGTCATTCCATAGCTCATTACTTTTTTAGGGTCAACGCTTACTTTGATTTCGCGTTCTTCGCCACCAATCATATCTACTTTGGCTACCCCATTGATACGTGCGAACACGGGTTGAATTTTTTGATCTAGTACTTCATACAATTCTTTTTCAGAAAGGTTGGAGGTCACCGACATATTCATAATAGGCACATCATCTAAAGAAAATTTATTCAAAGACGGGGTCTTAGCATCTTCTGGTAAATCATTGACAACGGCATTAATTTTTCGTTGTGCATCGGTGAGTAAGAAGTTGACATCAGCACCATTATTAAGTCGTATTACCACCACAGACACGCCTTCCATCGATTTCGATTCGATACTTTTTACGTTTTCTAATGAGGAAACGGCATCTTCAATTTTCTTGGTTACCGAGTTTTCTACTTCAGAAGGTGAGGCTCCAGGGTAGATGGTTTGAATGGAGATAACATTCACTTCAAATTTGGGTACTAACTCGTATCCCATTTGAGAATAGGAAAAAAGACCACCGAGAATCAATAGTGAAAACAACACGATGATTATACTCGGTCTTTTAATAGATATTTCAGCTAATTTCATTTTTTATGATTTTAGAGGATTTATTGAATAATTTGAATCAAACTGTTATTAAGTAAATTGATTTGACCAGAGGTAATCACTGTTTCACCGCTAGCGATACCAGAGATAACTTCAATCCAATCTCCAAAATTTCTTCCGGCGACTACTTCTTTCAATACCGCTTTGCCGTTTTGTGCTACAAATACTTTATTAGAACTAATACTACCTACAAAAGCATTTCTTGGTATTACCAACGCATGTGCCATTTCATCATCTCCAAATTTTGCAGTGCCATACATACCTGCTTTTAATTCATTGTTGCTGTTGTTGTTTATTTCCAATTCTACAGGAAAGTTAAGACTGGCGTCAGCTTTGGGAGCTATAAACGTCACGGTGCTTTCCCAACGTTTACCGGGGAATACGTTGCTTTCGATGCTTACTTTCTGTCCAAGCTTCAACGTACCTACTGTCTTTTCGTCCACATTGGTTTTCAATTTTAAGGAACCGATATTGACGATTTCAAACAACTGATTTCCTGGATTCACATAAGAACCTTCTTCTACCAATTTCTTATTGACAATACCGGAGAACGAAGCTTTGACATTGACATCTACCGCACCAATCTGAGCGCTACGAAGGTTGTTTTTAGCATTCTCCAATTGAAGCTTGATTTGATCTAATTGTTGTTTAGTAACACCTCCTGAAGCATAGGCATTTTCAAAACGACTTACTTCTGACAAAGCATTGTTATAAACAGCTTGCGCATTAGATAAAGCTACATTTTGTCGGTCGCCTTCAATAATAGCTAAGGTTTGACCTGCTCGTACCATAGCACCTTCTTTAACTAAAACACGAGATATTCTACCTGGTGTTTCGGTTGAGATAATCACTTCTTGTTTGGGTGCAAAGACGCCATTAGCGGCATAGGTCATTGCTAAATCTTTAAAAGAAGCGGCTGCTGTCCTTACGGTTACGCCATTATTTTTTTGTGCTACTACCGCTGCCTGTGCTGCATTCTTCGCTTTATTTTTATTCAATACTATGAGGATACCGCTAATTGCAGCTATAATAACTCCTATGGTGATGATTCTCTTTTTCATTTTATGTTGTGTTCTGTTTGTTATAATTATTTTTCTTTTGATTGATAATAAGAAGTAAGTTCTCCTTTAGATTTTTGAAGCTGTATTTCCGCTAGTTTATAATCCATCAAAGCCGCGGTATAGTTGTTTTGAGCATCTGTATGAGATGTCTCAGCATCCAACAAATCCGTCAATGAAGACAAACCATTTTTATAGTTATTCTCTACATTAGCTAATACCTGTTTGGCTAAGTCCATATTTGATTTTTGACTGTTCACAGTCAACAGTGCGTTGTTCATC
>CALMXV010000331.1 GCA_937871155.1 uncultured Taibaiella sp.
ACGATGGTGTATAAAATTGGCTACCATCAAATGCAACGAACTCATGAAGTGTGCTAGCATCTTGAGAATATGAATAAACAGTTCCCACAAGATGGCCCTTCATTTTTATCGGCAATAATGGATGGGTTACATCCCATACTTCCGTATTGCTATTGGCATTTTGAATTTGATACTCGGCAACTTTTCCTGTACCTACGGATGCGACATCTCTAAAAGAAAAATTACCGTTATAAGCTGTAAGTTGTCGGCGTGTATTCCATTCTATATAATTTAAATATCCTCTACCAATACCTACTGCTGCATATTGCAACGTAAGTGATGAAGTACCTGGGGTTACCGGAAGCTTCTGGGTTAATAATTGGGTACTTATATGAATCCCTTCTTCGCTCAAGGTATTCACAGGCGGAAAGAAATATTTGTTTAGTTGCTGACCGTTTAAAATAGTAGTAAAGCTACAGCCGCTTAGAGAAGATCTTGAACCTAATAATACTCTAAGTGTTGATGTATCTGATATTTGACCTAAGTCGAACGTAAATGTTTTGGAGGCATCGAAACCGGCATCATTCCCAAAAGCTTCTCCCCACCATTCTTTACCAAACTTTCCAATATTCGTAAGGTCTTCTTCATGTATTTGATAATCGTTGAAAGAAGTAACGGTAGTGTTGGCGGTAAGCTGATTGGATGAAGTTGTAATAAAAGAACTAGCTCCGGCATTAAAACTGATGAAATAATAACAACTATCCTCGTAAAGATTTTTTTGATGAATAAACGTTTTAGAAATAGGGTCATATTTCCAAGCAGTGCTTCCTGCGGCATAAAAAAGTAAGTAGTCGCCATTATTAAATGTGCCATCGCCGCCATCTACAACTTGTATGGCATTATCTTGTAAGTCGCCCCATCTAGGTACCGCATTATTTTCCGAAAGCATGGTTCCTCCATTCCCTACTAATCTTATTTGATTACTGGATATAGTAGCAGCTGTAACTCCTAGTTTATCTTTTATAAACTTATAATCGATTTTATAAACCCCTCTTTCTTTAATAGCAATTTTATACCAATCTCCAGATGCTAAAACACTTGAAGTACCAGTAGTTTTGTGACCAACAATTTTATTATCTGAAGAAGTATTTTCGTTGATTGTAATAGTAAAAGATGTTAGTAATTGGCCCTTCACATTATAAGCTGGAATATACAAAAGAGCGAAAGGCTGTTTCTGTTCTTTACCTAAAACAACTTTTACTTCTTGTTCTAATGCCGAACTTGTAGTAGTGCGATTACGCTTCCTGTCTCCATATTTCACTTGAGATATTTTGATTTCAGGGCTTGCATAGATTTCCAAGGGTATTTTTTTAATCAAATATCCATCCACTAACTCATCTTCCTTAGTGGTAATTTGTTCGACTCTTGATTGTGCCTTTATTAAATGACTTATCAAAATGCAACCCACTATCAATAATAATTTTCTCATAATGTTCCTTAATGTAGTAAATACGTCCTTTACAAAGTTATGGTTTCAAAAAGTTATTGGCTATTGTCTGAAATGCTTTCATAAACATCGACATCAAAAATAGCTATTGTTACAATCAAAGCTTCAAGTAACTGTTTTACAACTTTCTGTTTGGGATACTTTGATGAAAAACCAGCAATAAATAACGCCTTTTCATATTAAATTATTATAGCACGTTGAAAAAAAAAGTAAATAATTTGAGAGTAATCTTGCTGAATGCTTGACATTTTGAAAAGAATGCTATAACATTGTAACGCTTTTAACTTTTTAATAAATAAATCGTAGCAAATATTTTTCACAGATTATGAAAAGAACTCTCATTGGCGTGAGT
>CALMXV010000332.1 GCA_937871155.1 uncultured Taibaiella sp.
CATTTTTTCTAATGACCGCCATTAGAAAATTCCGCTAATGACCGTTTTGGGATAAAAAAATTATCTTATGCTACGAATAATAAAACTTACGTTCCTGATACTCGTCTGTTGCACAATAGTATTGCAGACTTATGGCAGTGGTAACAGTAAAGTGTACATTACACTAAAAAATCCTACAATTCTTTCCTATGTAACCTTGCAAGGCAAGCCGATTTTTACCGTTGCTGGGGTCAATACTATTATAAAACAATATTCTGTTACCGGGTTTGAAAAAGCCTACCCTACATCAAGGTTTCAACTAATGCGAAAAATATATAAGATGGACGTTAGCGATACTGCATTATGTGTAGCCCTTGTCAGTAACTATCCTCAATACTTTCCTGGATGGGAGCTGGTACCTCAGTTTACTTCTAGTCTTTTTTATACACCTAACGACTACATTTATATTAGTGGAATGCGCAATACAGGCTATTTAGATTCTATTTATGCAAGAAATGCGTGGGACTATAGCAAAGGAGATTCCAATATAGTTATCGGCATACATGATTGGGGCATTGATACTAATCACGATGATTTGAAAAATAAATTTGCTAACAAACTCTATGCTAATTATTTGTATGGGTTAAATGAGCATGGAACCCGCACTTCAGGGATTATTGCCGGAGAAACAAATAATAATACTAATAACATGTCACCTTATGGTTACTATCCTTCCATAGGCTTCAATTGCAAATTGGACTATGTGGGGTGTACCGGTATGCCTGGCGCACCTGTCCCAATAGAACAAATCTGTCCGGGATTTTTACAAACAAGTCAGCGGAATCGAAAAGTAATCAGCTTCAGCGCGGGGCATTACCTTAAGGACACTTTGTACTATCCTAATAGCTGGGATTTTATCAATACTGAAATGATGTATCAAGAAATCTACGAGCACGGAACTTTCTTTGTTGCAGCTGCGGGTAATGGCAATTATAATGGTATTCCATCTCACTATTATGCATTCCCATCGAGTTATGACTATGTATTTTCGGTATCGGGTGTAGGGTGGAAAAACCCGAGAGTAGGATATACCACCAACGTTTCCGGTTCGCACGAGGAGATAATAGGAGATACTATGAAAACTTTTCAGCATAATTCCCGAGTAGATTTACTGGCACCCGCCTATGATATTGGTGGTTTGAACAGCAACAATGTTACTACAGAAATTACCCGCTCCGGTACGTCGTTAGCTGCTCCATTGGTAGCCGGCACAGCCGGTCTCATACTTTCCTTAGATAGTTGCTACACCCCTTACCAATTAGAGTATATTTTGAAAAAAACTGCAAATAGCAGCATATTGACATATCCTGAAAATTTGCCTTTCGCTGGGAAACTTGGCTCAGGTTCTTTGAATGCAGGAAAAGCTTTGTCAACGGTTAATAAAAATACATCAATTCCTACTCTGCCAGGAGTCGTTAAAACATCATGTAATGATCCTCTAACTACTACGATGTATATAGACGGAGTAGAGTTCAATACCCTCTGTGTACCTGGTTTCAATAAAGTAAATGGGTTATTGCCTAAACTAACACCCATCATTAAAAATGGCAAAGCACCTTATACTGCACGATGGGAGCCCTTAAATAAATTGGGAAACCTGTGTGCACTAAATTCTTATACTACGTTTAGTCCGGAGATTGTAAGTGCTGTAGCATTAGGTGCCGGCGGTGCAAATGGCAGTTTTTTCCTCTACCGCCTTACTGTGTATGACAACTCACCTATACAAAAAGTGGCTAGTAGAATCATTGAAATGGATCTAACATCCGGAGGTTATGCAAACAACATCGACTATGAACTTACTGCACGAGATGCTTATATGGATATGCTGAACGAACCTAACACAATGGATACTCTTGATAGAAGAGTAACACAATTCTATACCAGTCCTGATCTCTGGAACAGAAAAACAGGTACAGTCAACTATGAGCATCAATGGGCTGAATATGATAGCTCTGCAACTGACTCCAACTATATCTTCATTAGAGTGCGTAACACAGGTTGCAAAATGTACAATGCAGCCACCTCTCAACATTATGTAAAACTGTACTGGACTGTAGCTTCCACAGGCGAAAAATGGAAAAATGATTGGGACGGCACTACCAAGCTACCCGGCTCAGCAGGTGGTTATGTACCAGGTGGTGGAGAGTTGACAACGGGTTATGGTATTCCCATTCATGATTTGGAGCCAGGTGAAACGGCTATCATTCGTAGAGGCTGGAAACCACCCAACCCTTACAGCTATACTGGTATGCCCTACGCACAGTCCGACCTAAATGTATGCCTCCTAGCTCGCATAGTAACTACTGCCAATGCAGGAATGGCTTTTGCCGAGCAGACAGGTCCCATCATTACCAATGTGCGAAATAATAATAACATTGTTACTCGCAATTTGTGGGTTAAAGACTTGTACTTGGGAAAACCTAAGACAAAGACGATGGTGTTGATTGCTAATGCAAATGATGTTTCTAAAACATTCGATATACAACTAATCAACGACAAAGCTATTCATCTTCATTTTGCAGGTAATTTTTCTGAGGTAGGTTATATTAAACTCTATTTGGGTGATTTGTATGATTTATGGATGAACGCAGGGGGCGAAGGGAGCTATGTAGAACGAGATGATGATGAAAAAACGGTAACGATGGATGGTTCTTCTACATTAGAATTATTGAATGTACCACTTGCTGTTAATGCAAAATATCCTGTTTTTGTAGAATTTAATTTACATTCAGGTATTTTACCACCGGAGTATCAATTCACCTTTCACCTACGCCAGTTTGAAAACAATGACGGCATTCGTGCTGAAGATGTATATGGCAGTATGAGTTTCCAAATAAATACCCATGCTCCGGCAGGTGAAAGGAACGCTAATACAAACACCTTGGATGAAGCAAGTAGCAAATCAAATCGTTTTAGCATTCATCCTAATCCTGTAAATGACCAAATAAGTGTTTCTTACTTAGGTGATGAAGAAAAGGTCGTAACTCTTGATGTGTACGATATAACAGGTCGTAAACTCATTAGCAAAGCAAACCAGCATTTCCAAAACTCATTTGTAGAACTGAATGTTTCCAACTTTGTCAGTGGTGTATATTTCATCAATGTCATTAATGGCAAGGATGTGAACGAGCGATTTAAGTTTATCAAGCAATAATAGCAGTTGCACACTAAACCATTACACAAAAGTAAGCAACCAATCAGTTCGGCTAGGCTGCCAGACGAGGTTTTGGTGAAAAGAATGCTATCTGTAGCAACGCGAAAGATGGAAATTGTTTTTACCAAACCCGCAGGGCTTGGCATTTTCTGGCAGAACAGACGGGCATATCTTAGCACTCTATTGGGTCAAAGTGTGCCGTGATAATCATCAATCAAATTCAAGAGGGGTTGCTTTTCGCTACTCCTCTTTACTTTTCAAATTAGTATCACAAAACACAATAAATTCTTTTAGGAAAGAAATTTTGAGTATGGAGTTGATGCATGATACAGTATTGAAAATCTTATTATAATTTCCTATCTACACTTGCTCCTAATAATTTTCCTACCTTGTGAATTATAGTATATATCACTTTTCATGCAACTAAACGGAAAGAAAATAATATTAGCCGTAACCGGTAGTATAGCCGCCTATAAAACACCTGAATTGGTAAGACAGCTGATAAAAG
>CALMXV010000333.1 GCA_937871155.1 uncultured Taibaiella sp.
TCCATAAACCAGCTTTTATACATCTCATCTACATGTACAGATGCCGGTATCAGTTGTTCGTTATTCTCCTCCATATACTTGAGCAAATCTCAAAATCAATTTGACAAATTCCAAATTCTTCTGATGGCAATTCTTGTTATTAGGGTTATTAAAAAAATCTAGATAATTAAAAATTGTGGACTTTAAATATTTGATTCAATACAAATGTGACTGGGATAATTTTTTGATTTTTCTAATAATGAAATTGGGTGCTGAATTCAATATAAAAGTGACTCATTTAATGAATTTATTGATAAAAAAATCTGCTCTTAGCCGTTGAATCCTCGTATTTTTTCACTCTTTTTATATTTTATTTTTTTTGAGCTATTCGTTTTAGAAACCATATTATCTGTCAGCAATACATCTATAGAAACTACAACAAAGGCTACCGAAATCAGTAGCCTTTTTCTATTATTCACACTTAAAACCTATTTTACTTCTTCGTACTCTGCATCCGCTACATGGTCATTGCTGTTTGCATTATGCGATGCTTGTTCTTGTTGTGCACCGGCATCCCCAGCTTGTTGTTGTGCATAAAGGTGCTGACTTACAGCTTGCCATGCTGCATTCAACTCTTCCATAGCTTTATCCAAACCATCTATATCTTCAGCTTTATGCTTTTCTTTTAAATTAGATAATGCCGCTTCAATTTTAGTTTTTTCTTCAGCCGGAATTTTATCTTCTAAGTCTTTCAATTGCTTCTCTGTATTAAAGATAAGCCCATCTGCAGTATTCATTTTTTCAACACGTTCACGCACTTTCTTATCCGCTTCTTCATTAGCTTTTGCTTCATTCTTCATCTTTTCAATTTCATCTTTGCTCAAGCCAGAACCAGCTTCAATACGAATGTTCTGTTGTTTTCCTGTGCCTTTGTCTTTAGCATTTACACTTAAGATACCATTAGCATCTATATCAAAGGTAACTTCCACTTGAGGCACACCTCTTGGTGCCGGTGGAATACCATCTAAGATAAAGCGACCTAAAGTTTTATTCTGGTTCGCCATCGGACGTTCCCCTTGCAATACGTTGATTTCTACACTTGGTTGGTTGTCGCTGGCTGTAGAGAATACTTCAGATTTTTTGGTAGGGATGGTCGTATTGGCTTCAATAAGCTTTGTCATAACACCCCCCATTGTTTCGATACCCAAAGACAATGGAGTAACATCTAACAACAATACATCTTTTACATCTCCGGTCAATACACCTCCTTGGATGGCAGCACCTACGGCTACTACTTCATCAGGGTTTACACCTTTGTGTAATTTCTTACCAAAGAATTTTTCTACTACTTCCTGTACTTTAGGAATACGGATAGAACCACCCACTAAGATTACTTCATCAATATCATTAGTAGTCATACCGGCATCTTTCAAAGCTTTGCGACATGGCTCCAACGTACGCTCAATAAGGCTATCAGCTAATTGTTCAAATTTAGCGCGAGTCAATTTACGTACTAAGTGCTGAGGTACGCCATCTAAAGCAGTAATATAAGGAAGGTTGATTTCTGTTTCTTGAGATGAAGACAATTCAATCTTTGCCTTTTCAGAAGCTTCTTTCAATCGTTGCCATGCCATAGGGTCTTTGTGAAGATCCATAGTAGGCACATCTTTTCTAAACTCTTCTGCCAACCAATCCATGATTACTTTATCAAAGTCGTCACCACCTAAGTGCGTATCACCATTGGTAGATTTTACTTCGAAAATACCATCACCTAATTCTAAGATAGAGATATCAAATGTACCGCCACCTAAGTCGAATACAGCGATTTTACTATCTTTATGTTGTTTGTCCAATCCATAAGCTAGCGCTGCTGCTGTAGGCTCGTTGATGATACGACGTACATTCAAACCGGCAATTTCACCGGCTTCTTTAGTAGCTTGACGTTGTGCATCATTGAAGTAAGCCGGCACAGTGATAACCGCTTCTTTTACTTCTTGACCTAAGAAATCTTCAGCAGTTTTCTTCATTTTCTGAAGTACCATCGCAGATAGTTCTTGTGGTGTGTACATGCGTCCTTCGATATCTACACGAATGGTGTTGTTGTCTCCTTTTACAATTTTGTAAACATTATGTTCCATTTCACTGCCTACTTCGTCAAAACGACGACCCATATAGCGTTTAATGGACATAATCGTGTTCAAAGGATTGGTAATAGCTTGACGTTTTGCAGGGTCTCCTACTTTACGTTCTCCATTCTTTAAAAATGCTACAACTGATGGAGTCGTACGACGGCCTTCATCATTGGCTATTACTACAGGTTCATTGCCTTCCATTACGGATACGCATGAATTGGTAGTTCCTAAGTCTATTCCTATTATTTTACTCATATCGTTAATTGTTTTTTTATAAGTTGATGTTTTGCTTTAGTCAATCTATATGCCATCTAGCTTACAAATGAAATAATGGCAGACAAACTGACATTCGTAAACGTATATCTATCTCTAAATGCTAAAAAGCCATATTCCAACCCTAGAATTTTAAACATTTTCAGTGTGTGACGTATTAGTTTGTATTAATGAAAAGATGAACTATTTCAAATGAAAAACACCTTGACAAACTGAATTATCAAGGTGTTGATACTTTTAGATACCTTATAGTTTTAATGTGTCGCGCGTCCAACAATTCCCAAGTCGGAAGTAATTGGATTTACTTTCAATGAGTCGATAGTTGCACCGGAAATAGGAATATTTTTATAAAATTTAGTGCCTCTGGAACTGAAAAGTCCATACACATCTTTGCCTTTTATATTGGTAAAAGTGGGTTTGATTTGATCTCCTGTCAATCCACCAGATTGGCTATTAGTAACGATGATATAATCATAAAGTTCTTGCCCATCTACTGCAA
>CALMXV010000334.1 GCA_937871155.1 uncultured Taibaiella sp.
AACCAGCACATATGATGGTATCTCAATCGCTTGGAGTATCGTAGAACATCCTCAACAACATACGGCAAAACCCAAAACCATTTTTGCTACTCACTATCATGAATTGAATGAAATAGAACAACAACTTCCTCGTGTAAAAAACTACCATATCACACATAAAGAAACAGGCAACAAAGTTATATTCTTAAGGAAGCTGGAACCGGGAGGTAGCCGTCATAGTTTTGGTATTCAAGTTGCGAAGATGGCAGGAATGCCGCCTTCACTTTTGAAACGCGCTACTGAAATCATGAATCTATTAGAAGAGAAAAATGAAAAGAAGAATGAGGTTAATAAAAAACTACAAGCACTACCAAAGCTCCCCAATTATCAACTAAGTATTTTTGATGGAGTCACTGATGACCTTCGAGAAGTTCAACGTCTATTAGATGAAACCGATATCAATACCCTAACTCCAGTAGAGGCTTTGTTAAAACTAAATGAATTAAAAAATGTAGTTAAGCAATACGCCTAACTACATTAGTTATATTCTTGAATTGAGGTAGCCACTAAGGCACTTCTACCACATTCAAAATTTCATTTAAGATTTGTTCGCTGTTGATATTTTCCGCTTCTGCTTCATAAGTAACCCCAATTCTATGACGCATTACATCATGGCATACAGCCCGGATATCTTCCGGTATCACATAGCCTCTACGCTTGATAAAAGCATAAGCCTTTGCTGCCAAGGCCAAGCTGATACTAGCTCTTGGTGATGCACCATAATTGATTAGCGGTTTTAATTTAGGAAGTTTATATGCTTCAGGATTACGAGTTGCAAATACTATGTCTAAAATATACTGTTCTATCTTCTCATCCATATACACTTCTCGCACAAGCTGGCGAGCTTTAATGATATCTTGAGTGCTTACCACCGGTTGGATTTTAGCCATCCCTTGCGGATTCAGGTTATATCGGATGATGTTACGCTCTTCTTCTTTTTTAGGATAAGTGATTACTACTTTCAGCATAAAACGATCCACTTGTGCTTCGGGCAATTCATAAGTTCCTTCTTGCTCAATGGGGTTTTGTGTAGCCAATACTAAGAAGGGCTCTTCTAAATTATAAGTAGTATCACCTATGGTTACTTGTCGTTCTTGCATGGCTTCCAATAAGGCACTTTGCACTTTTGCTGGAGCACGATTAATCTCATCTGCTAAGATAAAATTGGCAAAGATGGGCCCTTTACGAACAGCAAATTCATGTGCTTGTGGATTGTAAACCATCGTACCTAGCACATCCGCAGGAAGCAAGTCCGGCGTAAATTGAATACGAGCAAAACGCGCATCAATAGCTGCTGCCATAGATTTAATGGCTAAGGTTTTGGCGAGTCCGGGCACACCTTCTAATAATACATGTCCATTGGCTAGTAATCCAATCAACAAGCGCTCTACCATTCCTTTTTGACCTACCACAGTTTTGTTGAGTTCCATGGTTAACAAGTCGATGAAAGCACTTTGTTGATGTATTCTTTCATTGAGTTCTTTGATGTCGATAGAAGATACTACAGTCTCCATGAGGTTTTAAAATTTTACCTTTCAAAAATAGAAAAGTATCAATTCATGCACTACACCGTTCAGGATGTTTTAACTTTTTAAAAAACTAAAATAAGATTACCAACCATATTGCGGACAAGAGGTGCGGCTATAGTTCCATTTAGGATCTTTGAAAAGACCCGTAGAAATAAGAGATAACTCCATACCACCTTTTAAATGACTTGCCGTTGAAAGTCTTGACAAGTTCACATCATAGCTTATGCCTAAAGAATAGCCTTTATAATCCAACTTCACCACCGGGATAAGGGCATCTTTCAGTCGATAATATGCACCAAAGTAAAGTATGAAGTCTGGCTTGTGTATTTCATTTTCACCCCCTTTTTTCCAATTCACCATTCCACCTATCATATATTCAGAGTAGGTACCTTGAATAGCAAGATTTGACTGGAGTAACAACCCATAATCATCGTTGATTCGATACACCATTCCCGCATTCATATTCCACTTCATAGCCAGTCTTATCAATTCATTATTATAAAAACTCGTTTTAGGTTGGGTAAAATGAAAGCCTGCCAAGCCAACATAATAGGTCAAATTATTATTCTCGCCAGTACTACTACTATAATTTATACCGGCACCTACATCAAAATAGCTGATTTTATTTTGAACAGCATTTTCTCTAACGGGTGAAGCAGGGTCATAGCCATTGTTACCATACTGGCTATTGGTGGTCATCTTTGAAGGGTCAAAACTTCTTTGTAAATAACCACCGGTGAAGCCAAAAGTCAAATAACTGTTATGTACTTCTTCGAGCTTCTTACTAAAATTTACGGTTGGATAAAATGCGATGGTCTTCATGTCTATGCTTCCCGCTTTATCAAAATAGGACAATAATCCTACACTAATAAAATCTTCCGACTCAGCATTAACGGGTATGCGACTTTCTAAGGCTATTTGCCCGGTAACAAAGGGTTTGCTGATGCTACTCCATTGACTACGATAATTAACCGCAACTTTATAATCACCGCTAAAAAGCCCGCAGAGCGCAGGATTTCGTAATGTGGTGGTTTCATAAAACTGAGAAAAATGTATATCCTGTGCTACTACTTGATTAGTAGCTGCCACTAGGGTAATTATTAGTAAAATCCAATTTCTCATGAATAGTAAAATCGTTTTAGTAGGCATTTCGTATTTCAAGTAAAAGTAAAAGCAAGTAATATCTTTCAAATTTACTCAACTATTTTGTTTAATGAATAGCAACCAATAAGACAACTATCCGATACAAAAAGGTTGAAAGATTGTTGATAAAAATTGAAGCCTACAATCTAAAATTCTATTCAATCTACTAAAACCGTGTAAAAATTAAAGTAGCTTTGCACGATTTATTTTTCCGATTCCCATGGTTCAATCAGCTACACGAGCATATCTTTTATTAGAAGACGGCACATATTTTTCCGGCAAATCCTTTGGTGCAAAAGGCACAAGCGGCGGAGAGTTATGTTTCAATACAGGTATGACCGGTTATCAAGAAGTATTTACCGACCCATCTTATGCCGGACAAGTATTGATCATGAATAATGCTTATATCGGCAACTATGGGGTTAAAAAAGACGATGTAGAAAGTAGTAGCGTTAAGATTAGTGCTTTAATCTGTAAAAATATTACCGAACGCTATAGCCGTATGATGGCAACCGGAGATTTAGAAAACTATTTGATAGAAAATAATATCGTTGCAATTCATGATGTAGATACCCGAAGCTTAGTGCAGCATATCCGCAATAAAGGTGCAATGAACTGCATCGTATCTACTGAGATTACTGATAAAACAGCACTAGAAGCTGCATTGAAGCTAGTACCGCAAATGAAAGGACTGAATCTTGCTGCTAAAGTATCCACCACTACGCCCTACTTGGTAGGTGCAGCAAATGCCACATACAAAGTCGCTGTATTAGATTTTGGAGTGAAACAAAGCATGCTCCGTATCATGAGCGAAAAAGGAATTCAATTAAAAGTATTTCCTTCTACCGCAAGCTTTGAAGATTTAAAAAGCTTTAACCCTGATGGAATTTTTATTTCTAATGGTCCCGGCGATCCTGAAGCGATGAGCGAAGCTGTCAATACAGTTAAGCAAATTTTAGAAGCTCAGATTCCGCTTTTTGGCATTTGTCTAGGGCACCAATTATTAGCTCGTGCCAATGATATAGCTACATATAAAATGCATCACGGCCATCGTGGCGTAAACCATCCGGTAAAAAATTTAAAAACCGGAAAATCTGAAATCACTACCCAAAACCATGGCTTTGGAGTAGATGTGGAAAGCGCAAAACAATCCGATAAAATAAACATTACACACATCAACCTCAATGATGGTTCTGTGGAAGGCATTAGTGTTATAGGCAAACCTGCTTTCTCAGTGCAATATCATCCTGAGAGCACACCAGGCACACATGATTCCAGATATTTGTTTGATGAATTTATTGAGATGATTGCCGCATCAAAATAACTGGGTACGAAATCGATGAGTGTATTTTTCCATACGGATCAGTTACCAAAATTCCGTAATGCTGTAGTGACCATAGGCACCTTTGATGGAGTGCATTTAGGACATCAAAAAATCCTAAAAACCGTTACCGACAAGGCTTTGGCTATTGAAGGAGAAAGTATAGTTATCACGTTTCATCCACATCCTAGGAAACTACTTTTCCCAGACCAACCCTTAAAAATACTGACTCCACTAGAAGACAAAATAAGTTTATTGACCTCACTAGGCATTCATCATGTAATCGTGGTGCCTTTTACCAAAGACTTTGCGGCACTTTCTGCCGAGCAATACATACAAGAATTTTTGGTTGAAAAATTTCAACCCAACACCATCGTTATTGGCTACGACCATCATTTCGGAAGTGACAGAAAAGGAAATATTCAGCTTCTAAAAACGTTTCAAAATCAATATCACTACCAGCTTATCGAGATTCCAGAACAACTCATAGATGAAGCCGGCATTAGCTCCACGAAAATCAGAAAAGCCCTACAAGATGGGCAAGTAACAGAAGCAAAAACCATGATGGGAAGACCTTTTAGCCTAAAAGGTATCGTAGTAAAAGGAAGGCAACTTGGAAGAACTATTGGCTACCCCACTGCCAACCTACAGCTTACTGAAACCGATCAATTAATGCCCTCTATAGGCATCTATTGCGTCGAAGTCATCTATTATGGAAAATGTTTTGGAGGTATGCTGAGCATCGGTTACAACCCTACGG
>CALMXV010000335.1 GCA_937871155.1 uncultured Taibaiella sp.
TCGCCTTGCCCACAGCACTTCTAAAACCGGCTACTATATAAGCATTCATAATTAATTTGGTTGTTGTTATATTGATTATTTACTAAGCTTTTTTATATCTATTAAGCATCCGTTGCGACGCTCCATTCATCGTTCTCTTTTCTTGTCAGCAATTTTAATTTCTCAAGACTTTGCCTCCATTCAATATACTTTGAATTCGCTCTAAGGTTTTTCTTTCGGTAGTCAAACTCAAAAACGCTTGTCGTTCGAGATTCAAAAGATATTGTTCCGTTACTTCTGTTGGTTGTGATAGGTCGCCACCGGAAAGTACATAGCCTAGTTTTTGGGATATTTTCACATCATGTTCACTGATATAATTACCCGAAAGCATTGAGTTAGCTCCTACATAAGCTAAGCCCAGTGCTGTATTTCCTAATACCTTAACATCGTTTCTAGGAATGGGTTGAACATACCCTTCTAGCACCATCTCTAGACAAGCAGCTTTAGCTTCCGCCAACAATCTATTATAAGACACAACTAGTTTATCATGTCCTTTTCTTAAATAACCCAATTCGAAAGCTTCAACAGCTGAAGTAGAAACCTTAGCTTGACCTATCGTTAAGAAGCGCTCTCTAAAGGCATTTAAAGCAACGTCTCCTTCTTTCAATTCATCCGCTAAGCGCACTGCAAACTCTTTAGTGCCACCGCCACCGGGTATCAGTCCTACTCCAAATTCAACTAAACCCATATAGGTTTCAGCATGTGCCACCACTTTATCGGCATGCAAACACATTTCACATCCTCCACCCAATGCCATATTATGCGGAGCAACTACCACTGGAATCGAAGAGTACCTTACCCGCATCATTGTTTGTTGAAATTGGCGAATAGCAAAATCAAGTTCATCGTATTCTTGCTCAATAGCCATCATAAAAATCATAGCCACATTTGCCCCTGCACTAAAGTTGGCTCCGTTGTTGGATATCACCAATCCTTTATAGCTGGTTTCTGCTAAGTCAATTGCTTTATTGATTCCTTCCAACACCTCACCTCCAATGCTATTCATCTTGGTATGAAACGCAATATTTAAGATGCCATCACCTATATCTTTGATTGTTGTGCCACTATTCTTCCATACTATGGCTGATTCTGGCAAGTGGTCCAGTAAAATAAAGTCTTCTGTACCTGGAATGATGGTAGGCTGCTTTGTGGGTATATCATAATACAAACGCTTTCCATTGGCAAGGGTATAAAAACTTGCATTTTCGTTTTGGCTGATGAACTGATGTACCCAATCAGGTAATGGATGCCCAGCAGTTTCTATATTATCAGCAGTAGCCGCAACACCTAAAGTATCCCATATCTCAAACGGACCTAGCTCCCATCCGTATCCTGCTTTGATAGCATCATCTATTTTATACAATTCATCGGTGATTTCAGGAATACAGTTTGCCGAATAAGCCAGCAAGGGATACAGAGTAGCTCTATAAAATTCTCCAGCTTTATCTTGAAAATTCACTAACAACTTAAGGCGTTGTTTTAAATCTTCAATCGGCTTGGCTGCTTCTAACGAAGCAAATTTTACTTTCTGTGAAGGTTTGTATTCAAGTGTATTTAAGTCAAGTGCATATATAGCCGATTTGCCATCTGCTTCTTTCACTTTTTTGAAAAATCCTTGTTCTGTTTTACTACCAAGCCATTTATTGGCTATCATTTTATTGATAAACTCCGGCACTCGCATCCGCTCTCTATCCTTATCATGTGGGATGGCTTCAACCAGATTATTGGCTACTAAGGCTAAGGTATCAATGCCTACCACATCAGCCGTTCTAAACGTCGCCGACTTAGGACGGCCTACCACAACACCCGTAAGTTTATCTACTTCCTCTACTGTCATTCCGGATTTCACTACATATTGTAGTAAACTCATCATACTAAAAACACCAATCCTATTCCCAATGAAGGCAGGAGTATCTTTTGCTAATACGGTTGTCTTGCCTAAATACTTTTCTCCATAATGCATCAAAAAGTCAATCACTTCTTTGGAAGTATCAGCGGTCGGTATTACTTCTAATAATTTTAAATAACGAGGTGGATTAAAAAAGTGAGTTCCACAAAAATGGGCTTTAAAATCCTCCGTTCTTCCTGCTGCCATCAGATGTATAGGAATCCCTGATGTATTGGAGGTAACAATAGCTCCTTTTTTTCTATAGGTATCTACTTTTTCAAACACCTGTTGTTTGATATCTAATCGTTCGATCACTACTTCTATCACCCAATCACACTGAGCAATAGCCGGCATATCATCCTCAAAATTTCCGATGGTGATTCGTTTTGCAAATTGTTTGCTGTATAGCGGTGATGGATTTGATTTGATAGCAAATGCCAAAGCATCGTTGACAATTTTGTTTCTAATTTTCTTATCGTCTTGTGGTGCCTCTTTTGGTACAATGTCGAGTAGCAGCACTTCCAGTCCTATATTGGCAAAGTGGCAAGCGATGCGGCTTCCCATCACTCCTGATCCTAATACGGCAACTTTCTTAATGGTTCTGTTCATAATGGATGTATCTAGATGTTTGTGGTTTTATTTGGCTACAGCATCCCAGCAAGCTTCATAATATTTTTTTCGCATGGCTGGTTTGGTTAAATCTACTTTCTTAGCAAAATGCATTTTTATCATAGTGTTCATTGAGCCATGAATAAAAGAAAGCAAAATGGCATCGGGTAAGTTTTTAATTAATTGTTTTTTCTTTCCTTGCCGCATCATTTTATAAATGGGTAACAACAAGGTAAAATTCTGCTCTTGGTTTTCTTTAAAAAGAAAAGGGGCATAGGTATATTGCTCAATAAAGCTGAAATAATCTTTATGTTCTAAATAAAAATGCACCGCAGTATCCAGCATATTCATAAAAACCTCCTTCAAAGAACCGGAGGCATCATACTCTTTCAGTACAGCTAAGTTAAACTCATCCACTGCTAAATTGTAAAGCTCATTGATCACCTCTTCTTTGCTTTTGAAATACAAGTAAAAGGTACCGGCAGCTACTCCGGCTTCTGCTGCAATCCGCTTCATATTCAGATGATAAAACCCAACAGAGTTCACCAAATGAAGTACGCTTTTAAGGATGGCTGTCTTTTTATCCGATTGCATAGAACACAAACATAATTATAATTCTATAAAAAATGAATGAACGTTCATTTTTTATAAAATTTTTATCGTACTTCTTATCTAAACCCAAAGCATAATACGAAAGCGATTCCCTAAATTATACTACCATGAACAATAGCAATGCTTATCTTTGAAATGGATGCTGATTAACTTAGTACTATATCTGTTGGGTTGTTTACTCTGTATGAGTTTCATTAAAGGAATGGAAAATTCATTCGTGGCATCTAACAGAATCAATATTGAACTAAAGAAAAAACAAGGAAGCATCACCGGACGCATCCTAGGCAAACTAGCGGAACATACATCAGCCTACTGGGGCGCCAGCCTTATAGCAAAAACAATCTTACTCGTCATTTTTGGAGCCTTTATTATTCGCATCAATGACCTTTGGACAAGTGAACACAACCTTATCTACCAACAACCCTATATAAAAATTTCACTCGATATTTTATTGGGCACACTGGTTCTAATTGTTAGTAACGGACTGTTTCGTTATTTATTTAAATCTAAGCAAGAAGCTTCACTTCGGTTTTATGTGTTGCCTATGTATTGGATGTATAATTTCTTTAATCCACTATTGAAATTTTTCGTTTCATTTTCTGAATTCATTCTTAAATATTTATTTAATGTACCCATCAGAAGCAAAGAAGTGTTTGAAAAAACCGACATCGACTACTTCACCAAACACACCCTACTTGGTCATGACAATGAGGTAAGAGTAGCTAATACCGAGTTATTTGAAAGAGCGCTAACATTGGTTACTACAAAGGTGCGGAAATGTATGACGCCAAGAAATGAGATTGTAGGGGTTACTAGTACTAGTAGTATTGACGCACTACGTACTTCTATTATCGCATCAAAGCTTTCTAAAATCATAGTGTATGAAAACAACTTAGATCATATCATTGGCTATATCCACCATTTGGACTTGAATAAAAACCCTAAGCAAATCCAAGACATTCTAATAAATATACCCATAGTACCTGAAACAATGCCAAGCACAGCATTGATGACACTACTCAACAAAGAACGTAAAAGCATTGCTTGGGTGATTGATGAATTTGGAGGAACTGCTGGTATAGTCACTATGGAAGATATCTTGGAAGAGATTTTTGGAAATATAAAAGATGAGTACGACGTAGATAAATTTGTAGAAACACAAATAGCCGAAAATGAATACATATTTTCAGGAAGATTAGAACTAGAGTATTTAAACGAGAAGTATGGTTTTGATATTAAATCCTCCAGCACTGAAACACTTTCGGGTTTTATCATCAACCAGCATGAATCTATTCCTAAAAATAAAGATCGTATAATCATAGGGCTTTATGAATTTGATATTCTGCTGGCTACACAAACAAGAATTGAAACCGTCAAACTGAAAATCTTGAAACCTTTGTAACTTTAATTTTAAAAATTTCAAACTTATGCCAATTTCAAGACCCTTCAACCTTCACCAATGGATTGAAGATAATCGTCAACTTTTAAAACCACCCGTAGGTAATGCTTGCTTATACAAAGAAGCCGGCGACTTTATCGTCATGATAGTAGGTGGCCCTAATAGCCGAAAAGATTTTCATGTAAATGAAAGCGAAGAACTTTTTTACCAAATTGAAGGCGATGTTTCGGTACGCATTCAAGAAAATGGAGAAATAGTGGATATACCCATCAAGCAGGGAGAGATTTTTCTTTTACCGGCAAACACCCCCCACTCTCCTCAACGAGGCGCAAATACCGTAGGGCTAGTGATAGAAAAAGTAAGAGAAAACAAAGAAATCGATGGCTTTGTTTGGTTTTGTGAACAATGTGGAAACAAACTGTATGAAGAAACAATGGAATTAACAGACATCGTATCGCAGCTACCTCCGGTTATGGAGCGTTTTTATAATAGCGAAGAACACCGTACTTGTAAAAGCTGTGGAACTGTGATGACACCTCCAACACTAAAAAAATAACTTCATACTTTAAGAATCCGTACAAAAAATTATTTTTGTCCCGTTTTTAAATCATCCCCAAAAAGAAATTATATGTCGAATCACGATTCTCATAGTACCGCTAAACATCATAAAGATGAAACCAATGGCAAATTTGCTATGTGGTTTGTATTCCTTTTCATCGCTTTTGTAATCGCGTTTTTCAACTTTGCAAAAGTAATGAGCCATGATAGTGGTGAAGGACATGGCGCACATGGCGCTTCTAGCCATGCTACAGAAGCTACTCACAGCCCAAAAGCGGCACATTAACCGCCTAAAGATGATACACAAGAGGATAGCTTAAGACATCTACAATGAAGTTAAC
>CALMXV010000336.1 GCA_937871155.1 uncultured Taibaiella sp.
TAAATAATTGCACCGATTATACCTATTCATTTTCAGTTTTCATGAGAAGAGGTAAATAGATACATTTCTTAAAATCATTTAAATTATTTTGAAAATGATATTTAAATGGTATTTTGATGTACTAAAAAAATAAAGTTATGGATACACAAAAGAAGTATGTAGCACTTGTAACCGGAGCAACGGGTGGGTTGGGCACAGCCATTTGTAAGCGATTAGCCAATGACGGCTTTCATGTAGTAGCCAATTATAACACCGCATCAAAAGCAGAGAAATGGAAAGAGCAATTAAAGGCAGAAGGTTATGAATTTGACATGTACCAAGCCAATGTAGGAGACTTTGAAGAAGTAGAAAAAATGATTAAAAGTATTGAGGCGAATGTTGGTCCTATTGATATCTTAGTGAACAATGCGGGTATAACAAAAGATGGTGCTTTTCGAAAGATGAGCAAAGAGAACTGGGATGCTGTTATTCGCACCAATTTGGATAGTGTGTTTAACTGCACTAGAAACGTAATCAACCAAATGATAGACCGAGAGTATGGTCGCATCATCAATATATCTTCTGTAAATGGTCAGCGTGGTCAGTTTGGACAAGCCAACTACTCTGCCGCTAAAGCCGGCATGCATGGCTTTACAAAAACGCTTGCTATGGAAGTAGCCAGAAAAGGAATTACTGTAAATACGATTTCGCCAGGCTATATTGCTACTGATATGGTAATGGCAGTAGCAGAGGAGGTAAGAAACAAGATTGTTGCTGAAATACCAATTGGCAGATTAGGGGGCACTGAAGAAATTGCACATCTAGTATCGTTCTTGGCTTCTAAGGAAACCAGTTTTATCACAGGTGCTAACTATGCTATTAATGGCGGTCAACATGTTTATTAAAGCTTAGATTGCATTAAGATAATAGAGGTATTAAAATGAGCATAATAAAAAAATCCGGGTTGAAGCCCGGATTTTCTGTTAACTAGTTTAGAAGAAATTAAGCGATTTCAACTTCAGCACCAGCTTCAGTTAATTTAGCTTTTAGGTCTTCAGCAGTAGCTTTGTCCACACCTTCTTTGATTGGTTTTGGAGCGCCATCAACTAATTCTTTAGCTTCTTTCAAGCCAAGACCAGTTAAGTCTTTTACTATTTTTACAACGTTTAATTTAGAAGCACCTGCGCTTTTCAAGATTACATCGAAAGATGTTTTCTCTTCAGCAGCAGCTGCGCCAGCGCCGTCTCCACCTGCAGCAACTACTACAGCAGCAGCAGCTGGTTCGATACCGTAATCAGCTTTCAATACGTCAGCTAATTCTTGTACTTCTTTTACAGTTAGGTTTACTAATGATTCGGCTAATGCTTTTACGTCTGCCATTTTTATGAGATTTAAATGATTTAAAAAATTGTTTTTATATGGATAATTGGAAGCTTAAATTATTCTGCGGCTGGTGTTTCAGCAGCAGTACTTTTTTCTGCATTATGCAACAATGCTGCGATAACGCGTCTTGCAGGAGATTGTAACAAGCCAATAACTTCACCAATAAGTTCATTTTTGGTTTTGATATTTTTAAGATTGGCAAGTTGGTTGTCACCTACGAATACATCTCCGTCAATAAAGGCTGCTTTCAATAAAGGTCTTTCGCCTTTATTAGCATTGCGGAAAGAACTGAGAATTACCGCTGGTTCTTTAGGGCTTTCACTGAACATGATAGCAGTAACGTTATGTAAAGAGTCATATACTCCGGAAAAACGATCCGCATCAAGACTTTCTAAAGCCTTTTTAATTAGTGTATTTTTAGCTACTTTCATTTCTACTTGCTTATCAAAGCAGGTACGACGAAGTGCATTTATTTGTTCTACAGAAAGTGATTCTGTATCGGTGATATAAAAGTTACTGTAAGAAGTAAACTTCTCTTTCAGCATTTCTATCACTTCAGATTTTTGACTTGTGTTCATTTTTTAAAAATTTTTAAAAGTGCTGAAAAATTAACTTACAGATTTAGTATCTATTATTAAGCCAGGACTCATTGTACTAGCCATGCTGATGGCTTTAAGGTAAGTACCTTTAGCAGTAGCTGGTTTCATACGAACCAAAGCATTGATTAATTCTTGTGCGTTTTCAGCCAATTTTTCAGGAGTGAATGAAATACGACCGATAGAAGCGTGAATGATACCAGTTTTGTCCACTTTAAAAGCAATTTTACCACCTTTAACTTCAGTAACAGCTGCAGCTACATCATTGGTTACCGTACCTGTTTTTGGATTCGGCATTAAGTTACGAGGACCTAATACTTTACCAAGACGACCGATTTTAGGCATTACGGCAGGTGTAGCAATCACTACATCTACATCAGTCCATCCGCTTTCTATTTTTTGTACAAATTCATCCAACCCTACGAAGTCTGCACCAGCATTCTTTGCATCATTTTCCTTATCAGGAGTACAAAGTACTAATACACGTTTGGTTTTACCGGTACCGTGAGGAAGCGTTACAGTACCACGAATTGCTTGATCCGCTTTTTTAGGATCTACACCTAAACGGATGTGAACATCTACAGAACTATCGAATTTAGTGCAGTTGATATCTTTTACCATAGCACTTGCTTCAGATAGTGTGTATTGTTTGTTTATATCGATTTTAGCTTCTACAGCTTTTCTTTTTTTAGTTATTTTAGCCATTGCTACAAAGTTTTAAATAAGGTGATCAATGGATTAATTTTTAGAAGGAGCTGTACCTTCAACAGTGATACCCATACTGCGAGCAGTACCGGCTACCATTGACATAGCACTTTCTAAAGTGAAACAGTTTAAATCAGCCATTTTATCTTTAGCGATTTCTTCTACTTGTGCCCAAGTCACTTTACCTACTTTGTTACGGTTAGGCTCTTTAGAACCACTTTTAACTTTGGATACTTCCATCAACTGAACCGCAGCAGGAGGGGTTTTGATAACAAAGTCAAATGACTTGTCAGCATAAACCGTAAGAACAACAGGTAATACTTTACCCATTTTATCTTGTGTACGTGCGTTGAATTGTTTACAAAACTCCATGATGTTTACACCCTTGGAGCCTAGTGCCGGTCCGATTGGCGGCGCTGGATTAGCTTGTCCTCCTTTTACCTGGAGCTTTACCAAGCCGGTAATTTCTTTTGCCATTGGCTTTTAGTTTTTTGGTTTTAACGAATGTCCTCTTTTAAGAGGCTTATTCTCCCAAATGCGATCTTACAATAAAGAGCAATATGAGAATTGGAGTGCAAAGGTAAGTGTAATCATCTATTAAAAAAAATAATTTTAAAAAAAATTGGGACTCTTTCTGTAGTTACTATCCCTGATGCAGTCCTACCATCTTCGCCTCTTCCAAATCCAATTGCATTTCAATACGCCTTAAAACCGCATCTTGAAACTGATTTTCATTTTTTAATGTTTGTAATTCCTTACGCTGTTCATCAATAACCCTTTTATAAATCTCTCTGCTCTCGGTTATTTTTTCTTTATGTAACTCTATATTTTTAAAACAATGCATCTTATCGGTAAGTAAGTCTAAATCTGTTTCCAATCGCAGCTTCATATTTCTTACCACTAGATTTTGTTCTACTTCGATTGGAAAATCTTCTATCAAAACTTGAACTGCTTTTTTCTTAATTCTACCTATGATAATCGCTTCTTGTTCTTCCTCAGGTTGAACATTTTCTTCTTCTAGTTGGATAAAACGTAACAATAACGGAAGTAAAAATCCTTGCCCTACTAATGTAATGAGGATAATAACAAACGTTACGAACAACAGAATATTCCGGTGTGGGAAGGCGTCTCCGGAGGGCAGTAGCAACGGTATGGCTAATGCTGATGCCAATGACACAACCCCTCTCATACCTGCTAGACTGATGACAAAAGAGGTTTTCCAATCGAGGGTGTCCGGTCGTGGTGATTTTTTATAAATTATTTGAGGTAAATAGGCAATGATATAGGTCCAGGCAAAACGAACTAAGATCATTACTACACTAATCATAACAGCATATCGAATCCCATCTGCTATGGTGTGTTGTTCCAGTCCTGCTTCTACAACCGGCAATTGCAATCCTATTAATATAAATATAAGTGCATTCAATATAAAAATAACAGTACTCCATACACTTCCAGCTTGCAGCCTTGCAGCAAAACTTAAAAAACGATTGGATTTGTAAGACATCATCAACCCACCACTCACCACAGCAATGACCCCAGAGTAATGAAAATGCTCTGCAGTAATATAAAGAACATAAGGAATGATTAGAGTAAGTATGGTGTCAATATTAGAATTAGTCGGGAGCCAACGTATCAGCCAAGTAAACAGCCATCCTAGAAAAGCTCCTAACAACACACCCATCCCTCCCACTATAAAAAAATCTATAACGGCTTGTTGAAACACAAACTGACTGCTCACAACAGCTGCAAGGGCAAATTTGAAGACAATAAGACTCGTAGCATCATTCACCAAGCTTTCCCCTTCCAAAATAGTATTGACTCGCTTGGGGATTTTAAAATGTTTTAAAACTGAAGTAGCCGCTGCTGTATCAGGAGGAGAAATGATACCCCCCAATACAAAGCCTAATGCCAACGTCATTCCTGGTATTAAAGATTGAGCTACAAACGCTATCACAAATGAAGTGAGTAAGACCAATCCGATAGCTAATAAAAATATCGGACGTTTCCATTTCCAGAAATCATTCCACGAAGTGTACCAAGCTGCTTCAAATAATATTGGTGGTAGAAAAATCAGAAATACCCAATCCGGATTTACTTGAAAACTGGGCAATGCAGGTATGAAGCTTATTGCCAATCCGGCTATCACCAAAAAAATAGGATAGGCGATTTTCAACCGTTGTCCGAGCATCACTAATAGCAATACGGAGAAGGTGATAAGTATAGCAAAACTCACATAGCTATGTATCATGCAACAAAAATCAAAGATTTTATTTAGAAAATAAATACTTGGTTTTAATGATGCAATAGACAAAAATCAAAATCCTTTTTAAAGAAATAATCACCTACACCCTTAAGAAATCACATGCCATTGTTACCTTTAGGATAGTATCCATCATTAGAAGCACATTTTTTATTGAGCAAATTGCACCTCATGGCTTTAAAGACTAGAGACTATTTTCATTCCTTCTTTTTTTGTAATTATTTTTATGGTATTTGTTCAGTAGCCTTAGCTATTGAGGGCAATTTACAACAAGGAGTACCTCTCAATGCATGGTATTTTTATCCATTGATTTTCTCAAGTACCACTTGGTTTTATACCAGGGCCTATATCGCTTCCGATGCAAGCCCCAACTACAATACGCGCACCACTTGGTATTATGTTCACAAAAAATTTGTCCGTTTTAGCCAAAGCACCTTGTTAGGTATTTTATTGGTAGGTAGTGTAGTTTTATTATACCTGCATTATGATAAAATATCGAATATCTCTTTGTTAGAATGGGGGCTGCTACTCATCTTTCCTTTAGTAGGTGCTATGTATTATGGCTTGGTGGGACATCAGTTAAACCTTAGAAATATAGGTTGGCTAAAACCTTTCTGGATAGGCTTTACATGGGCAGGTATGGTGAATGTTTATCCAATATTATTTTACAATATCACCCAACAAATTCCTACATCAATTTCGTTTATCAATCTGGTATTGTTTTTCAAAAACTTCATGTTTGTAACTGTGCTTTGCATATTATTCGACATTAAAGATTATGCTGATGATTACAATAGGAGGCTAAAAACTTTTGTAGTAGAAAATGGATTACGTA
>CALMXV010000337.1 GCA_937871155.1 uncultured Taibaiella sp.
TTGGGCCTATAAGCTTCTGCTCCTACTTTTTCCACAGTAAAATCTTGCTGTAAACCTTCCAAAAACTTCTCAGGGGCCAACCCATTTAGGTCTTTTACAACACGGTTGTAGTCCATTATTTTGGTTTGGCTAGCCGGAAAAATAGCGGTGATAAAATAATTAAACGACTCATCGCCAGTAATGGACATTCCGGCTTCGCGCATTTCGCTACATACCTTGCCTGCTGATGCAGCTCTATGATGACCGTCAGCAATATAGGTTGCGGGTACTTCAGTTTCGAATAAATAGGTAATACGAGCTACTTTGGCATAGTCGTCCATCACCCAAAAGATATCACGGATACCATCTTCAGATACAAAATCATAATTGGCTTTATGGCTTTTTTTCCAGTCTTCAATGATTTGCTGTACATCGTCTTGGTCGTTATAGGCTAAGAACACAATACCGGTTTGGGCATGTGTCGTTCTGATATGGTTGATACGATCCAACTCTTTTTCAGGACGGGTAAATTCATGTTTTTTAATAACTCCGTTAAAATAATCATCGCAGGAAGATGCGCACACTAAACCTGTTTGAGAACGGCCATTCATCACTAGTTCATAGATATAATAGCAAGGCTCACTATCTTGAATCATTATTTTTTGGCTTATAAAAGCATCGAGATTTTCTTTAGCTTTTTCATATACCTGATAGCTATGTACATCTACATTTTCAGGAAGGTCTATTTCAGAACGAGTGACGTGATAAAAATGATAAGGGTCTTTCTTATACTGTCTTGCTTCTTCTACATTCACTACATCATAAGGAAGTGTTGCCAGCTGCGGAGCGATACTGTTTTTAGGTCGTAGTCCTTTAAACGGGGTAATCTTTGCCATAATTAAACGTATTTATTAGAAATATTTTTTAGTTGGGATTAATGAAATAATAAAGTGGTGTGCTTATAATTTATTGAATTTTCGATTGTTCAAATTCCTGCATCAATGATACTAATTTTTCTACATCATTTAGGGAAACGGCATTGTATAATGAAGCTCTAAAACCACCTACTGAGCGATGCCCTGCAATACCTTCAATATTTTGAGAAGTACACAATTGTAAAAACTGTGTTTCCAACTCGGGTTGCTTCATGGTAAAACATATATTCATTTTTGAACGATCCGACTTATTCACTACAGTACCTTCAAACAAGGGATTTCGGTCTATTTCATTATATAAAGTTGTTGCTTTCTTTTCGTTTTGTTGTAGGAGGTTACTCAGCCCTATTTTCTTTATCCATCTAAGAGTCAGTAAAGAAGTATAGATAGCAAAAACCGGTGGTGTATTTAGCACCGATCGATTTTTTGTGTGCATCTTATAGTCTAGTATTGGAGAGTTATTGGGTAATGATTTTTTTATAAAGTCTTTGTGTATTGCCACCAAAGTTACCCCAGCCGGACCTATATTTTTTTGTGCTACAGCGTAGAATAAAGCACATTGATGATACGTTCTTTCCACTCCTAAAATATCACTACTCATATCTGCAATCAATGGCATTGAAACCTGAGGCAATTGTTTCCATTGTGTACCATAAATGGTATTATTCGTTGTTAAATAAAGATAGGCGAGCTCCGGATTTATAGGATGATGAAGTGTTGGTAGTTGATTATAGTTGGATGGTTTAGACGAAGCTATAATTTCCATATCACCATGAAAAGCTGCGTATGAAGCAGCTTCTGCCGCCCAATGCCCACTATCTATATAACCCGCTTTTTTATTGTTAGGCAAAAAGTTTAATGGAATCATCGAAAACTGTAAACGACCACCTTGCAACCATAATATTTCATAATTATTATCCAATCCGCAAAGTTCATTGACTAACGAAATGCTTTCTTCCAAAATGGCATCAAAATAATTGCCTCTATGGGGTAGTTCTAATATAGATAGGCCTGAATTGGAATAGCCGACTACCGCTTCACTAGCTTCTTTCAATACTACTTCCGGCAAAGCTGCAGGACCTGAACCAAAATTAATTTTTCTCATGAGGTTTAAATTGATGACGGAATTTCCTTTCCATAAATTTATCTTCGGTCACTTCGCTGGCTACACCTCCGCTTACTGCAAATTTCATAGCCTCAGCAGCATTCATTTTTGTAATTCGTTTGATATATTTTTCTTCAATGATGATGACATATCCTGAAATGGCGTATGAGTGTGGTAGATATACGGATGCTTTTCCTAACATACCAAAAGCGGCTAGGTCTTGCTGTGTCATAAATCCGATTCTCCAAATCTCAGGTTCTAAATTAGTGCATACCCATACCGGCTGGTTAAAACGTTTCTTATCTCCCACAAAAGAATCCATGACCTCTTTTACAGAACTATAGAGGAACCGAATACCGGGAATATGCTCCAACAAATAATCAAACCCATCAAAAAGCAACCTTCCGATGAAAAATCGAGTTCCTAAATACCCGATAAGCGTAACAACAGAGATGACGATAACAAAACCTAACCCACGAGGTACCCACTCTAATAAAATACTGTCAATTCGATCGAATACCGTATATATTACTAATGCCGTAATCGCTATCGGGCTTAGGATAAGCAAGCCTTGTAAAAA
>CALMXV010000338.1 GCA_937871155.1 uncultured Taibaiella sp.
AGTGTCACCAAATCTTTACCCAAATCTGGCTCTTGCACATTACTTAAGGCGCTTAAAACTTGTTCTTTTGTAATCATATAAACCTTTGTTAAATCAACTATTAAGAGCCGCAAAAGTACAACATAGCCACGTTCTTTGTAGGGCTAAATTTATTTAAACTTTATAGCAGCATTATTTCGGATTATAATGTCCGAAATTCACCTAAACATCGTGTAACGTAACTTTGTATTGATGAAAAATTGTTTGATGAAATATATACCCATTCTAATTTTTATAGTACTTGCCGGAGCGAGTCAAGCTCAAGGAGTATATGATCAAGTAATACAAATAAACGGAGTAACGATGACGGCAGACAGCCTACGCGCGGTGCCCGGAGTAGTGGTAGAAGTTAAGAATCAAAATCGTGGTGTAGTAAGTAATGGTAAAGGAGTTTTTTCGTTGGTAGTGTATAAAGGGGATACGTTATTCTTCTCCGCTTTAGGCTACAGAAGCAAGGAATATATAGTACCTAAAACAGTACAAGGAAATTATCTTTCATTGATTCAATTAATGGTTCAAGACACGTTTTATCTACCTGAAACAATCATCAAGCCTTATCTTTCAAAAGACGAATTTGAATATGCATTTCGCTATGAAAGAATACCGGATGATAAATATGAAATCGCACGCAAGAATACCGATGAACAAACCATGAAAATTCTTGCTTATATGCTACCTCGTGACGGTAGAGAAAATCAAGCCAACTACCAAACCCTACAAGCTAATAATGCAGTGTATTACGGCATTCAGAAGCCTATGAACATTATGAATCCTTTGGCTTGGGCAGAGTTTTTTGAAGCTTGGAAACGCGGTGATTATAGACGCAAAAAATAGGCTACCCTACTCCTAACACATCTTTCATAGCAAAAACTCCTTGCTTACCAAAGATGAATTCTGCTGCAAGCACAGCACCTTTAGCAAATCCATCTCTGTTATGAGCTGTATGAATTATATCAATAGTATCTAAAGTGGAGTTATAGCTCACTTGATGTGTACCGGGTACATGATTTTCACGAATAGCTTTAATAGGGAGTGTATCTGTAGGCAAGGGCATATTTATGTCCAAAGCCCAATTTTTTAAACGGCTGATTTTTGAAAGGATTTGTTCTGCTATCGTGATGGCAGTTCCGCTTGGTGCATCTTTCTTTTCAGTATGGTGTACTTCTTCCATAGTTACCTTATAATCTACTTGTCCTTGCATAAGCTGTGCTAGCAATTTATTGACTTCGAAAAAAATATTGACACCAATACTGAAGTTGGAGGCATGTAAGAATGCAGTGTTGTTAACTTCAGCATATTGGTTCGCTTCAGGTAATTCATGGTTCCAACCTGTGCTGCCGCAGACTACGGGTAAGCCCAAATTCAAACATTGTAATACATTGCTCTTTGCACTTTCAGGATTCGTAAATTCAATCACTACATCGGCCATTTTAAGATTAGTAGCAGTCATGTCTGCCAAGTTTTCTTTCCGAATTTTTAAGACGATATGATGACCTCTTTCCAGAGCAATTTTTTCAATGGTTTTACCCATTTTCCCATAACCTACTAATGCGATATTCATAAGCTGAATTGAATGATAAAAGATATAATTGAAAAGGAAGCAAACAGAATACTAGCAATACCATTCGTATTGGCAAATGCCATATTCACCTTGCTTAAATCATTTGGTTTTACAAGTAAATGTTGATGCAATAACAAATAAGAAAAAATAGCCGCACCTATCCAAAAAATCCAATTGTACCCGCCAACTATTCCCACTATCATTACTAAACTAAAGCATACAAGATGCAACAAATTAGATACTCTCAACGCATTGACCTTGCCTAATGCAGCCGGTATAGAATGTAATTGATGTGCCTTATCAAATTCTTCATCTTGCAAAGCATAAATGATATCGAAATCTGAAACCCAAGTAAACACAATGCAAGAAAGCAAGACCGGCACTAGCTTAAAATATCCTGTCACAGCAAGAAAAGCCCCTATGGGTGACAATGCCAAGCCTACACCTAGCACCAAATGACATAGTGATGTAAATCGTTTGGTATAGCTATAAAATAATATGATAAATAACGCCACACCCGACAAGTAGAAAACTGTAGTATTGATAAAATAAGTAGTCGCTACAAACAATACGGAATTGATGATGGTAAATAACAAGGCGTTTTTAGAACTGATGATTCCTGCAGGTATTTCTCTATTG